>JALHPA010000076.1 GCA_022842745.1 Pirellulales bacterium | reverse complement strand
ACTCCCCCTTCCCTCTCCCCGAAAACCGCCCCGCCGCTGCCTTTTCTAAACCCTCCCCGACCGATACCATTGCCCGGCAGGCCCAACCCATTCCCCCCTCGCCCCCGCCCCACTGGCCTTCCCACACCGCTCAAATGAGCCACGCTCCTCCCCATCCTGCTCCCCCCGCCGCGACCCCCGCCTCCAACCTGCCCAGCGTCCAACCCGGCGGCGGCCTCTGCTACTCCCTAGAACTCGCCTGGGGCCGCCTCCGCCGCGCCTACCTCAAACGCTTCCGCCCCGCCTACGTCCGCCGCATGGCCGACCGCCGCCTCGGCGCCACATCCGGCGCCTTCCACGAAGTCCTCGACCCCCGCGACCTCAAATACGTCCGCAACCTCTGCACGGCCCATTGGTCCCCCCAGCACGACCCTTTCCGCTGGCGAAACCATCTCGGCTTCGCACGCTGGGGCCTCGCCGAACTCCAACTCATGGGCTGGCCACTCCTCGCCGCTACGGTCGCCCTCGCGTTCACCCCCTGGCCTTACCTCGCCATCCTCCCAGGCATCCCGCTACTTCTCGTCCTCTGGTTTTTTCGCGATCCTCCCCGCCAAATCCCTGCCGATCCCCACATCCTCGTCTCTCCCGCCGACGGCAAGCTCGTCGAAATCACGCGTCTGGACCACCACGATTTCATCGGCGGCCCCGCCGTCCGCATCGGCATCTTCCTCTCCATTTTCAACGTCCACATCAACCGCGCCCCCTCCCAAGCCCGCGTCGTCAAACTGCACTACTCCCCCGGCAAGTTCCTCAACGCGCTCGACCCCGAAAGCGCGATCGTCAACGAAAACCTCTGGATCGGCCTCGAAGAAACCGCCCCCCCGCATCGCCGCTGCGTCGTCCGCCAGATCTCCGGCCTCATCGCCCGCCGCATCATTTGCGAACTCCGCCCCGGCGAAACCGTCGATCGTGGACACAAATTCGGTATGATAAAACTCGGCTCCCGCACCGAACTCATCGTCCCCGCCGACGGGCTGGAAGTCGTCGCCAAACCCGGCCAATCCCTCCGCGCAGGCAGCGACATCATCGCCCGCTACACCTCCTAATCGCCCACTTCAAATATGTTCCTCCCACGCAACTCCGCCGTACTCTTGCTCGCCTTGACTTCCCTGGCGCTCCATTCCCCGCGCGCAACCGCGGAAAACTGGCCCGGCTTCCGCGGTCCCACCGGCCAAGGCATCTCCTCGGAAAAGATCCTCCCAGAGAATTGGTCCAAGACCGATGGCGTCGCCTGGCGCGTTCCAGTTCCCGGCGAAGGCTGGTCCTCGCCCATCGTGTTCGGCGATCAGGTGTTCCTGACCGCGGCCAGTGAAGAAGGCCGCCGCTGCCAGGTCCTCGCCTTCGACCGCACTTCCGGCCGCCCGCTCTGGACAACCGCGGTATTCGAACAGGAGCTCCGCCGTAAAGAGGGCAAAAACAGCTACGCCACCCCCACGCCCGTGACCGACGGAGAACGCGTCTACGCCGTGTTCGGCGGCGGCGGAATTGCGGCCGTCAACGTCGATGGTTCAATCGCCTGGACCAATGTCGAGAAAAAATTCTATAGCCAACACGGTCTCGGCGCTTCGCCCCGATTGGTCGGCGACCTGCTCGTCATGCCATTCGACGGCTCCAGCGACGGCGACAACAAACAGGTCGGCTGGAAAATCCCCTGGGACCAGGCGGAACTGGTCGCCCTCGATAAACGCACTGGCCAGCGCCGCTGGATTGGCAAGCGCGGCCCCTCCCGCATCGCCCACGTCACCCCCCTACTCGCCGAATCTCAGGGAAAATCCCTCCTGCTCAGCGGCGCAGGCGACGTCATCCAAGGTTTCGATCCCCGCAACGGCGAACGCCTCTGGAGCGCCTACAGCCAAGGCGAAGGGGTCGTCCCCTCCCTCGTTCTCGGCGACGACGGAATTGTATACTCCGTCTCCGGCTTCGAAGATCCGACCATCCGCGCCGTCCGCATTGATGGCTCGGGCGACGTAACCAAATCCCACATCGTCTGGGAGCAAAAAACCGGCGTTCCCAACCAGGCCTCGCCGATCTACGTTAAGCCGCATCTGTTCACCGTCACCGACAACGGCATCGTCAGTTGCCTCGATGCCAAGGACGGAAAGATCCTCGCCCGCAAGCGCATCGGCGGAAACTTCTCCGCCTCCCCCATCGCCGCCAACGGCAAGCTCTACTTCCTAGACGAGAACGCCACATGCACAATCCTCAGCGCTGACGAGAAGTTGCAGGACATCAGCGTCAATTCCATCGGAGAGCCATGCCAGGCATCCCCCGCCGCCTCCCAAGGCTGCTTGTTCATCCGCACCGCCAAGGCGCTTTATTGTATTGGTCCCAAAGACTAGGTTTTCGCAACAAAATCCCAGAGGGTCGACGGATGATTGGCGGCTGCCCGGCGCAAAGATCTTTTCAACTTCGGTGTTCGGTTTCGCGTCGATCCGCCTGGATCGTGGCCCTCGCGATCCTCGCCGGCGGCTGCTTCCGATCCTCCCCACCTGCTGCAACTGCGACTCCCCAAAAATCCTCGGCATCGCCTCTCCCCACCCAGGCCGGGGCCCCAACGGCGGCTGCGGCATCGCGGCCCGCCGAGCAACCTGCCAGCCCAGCCCCATCCCCCGCGGCGAAAACGGCACCTGCCACGGACGAAGTCATCCGCAAGCCGGCCACGGTTGAGGAAGCGGCCCGCGTTATCGACCTCCGCACCTTTCCCCGCCTCGACGGCGCCATTGAGGACGGCACGCGTGCCGTCGCCGAACAGTCCTACGAGGCCCCCGCCCAGGTGAAGCCCTCGTTCGAATTCATCCGCAACAAGCTGCTAGCGGCGAGTTGGATCGAGCAATCCCATTCCTACGTGACCGACGAATCGGCCTCGGCCTCGTTCGTCCGTGAGGGATTTCACGTCTCCCTCTCGGTGTTTTCCGGCGCAAAGCCATCTCTGGTGCAGGTACACCTGAAGAATCACGGCAATCTCAACTTAGCCAAACTTCCCGTTCCCCCCGGGGCCAATTTGCAGCATGCCTTCCCGGCCGTGGCCTCATTTATCACGTCCGCGGGACGCAAAGAGACGGCGTCGGCGACCAAGAAGCTGCTTCTGGATCAAGGTTGGAAGCCGTACGGCGCCGCCGGTGACACCATGATGTTCAAACAAAACGCCGTCAAGCTCAGCGCCACCGTGATGTCTCCTCCGGCCATGCCTGGCAAAACGGTAATTGACTTCTCCAGCGAGCAGCTTTCCGCCGATATCCCGGCGCCCGCCGACGCCGAAGAGGTGCAGTACGCCGACGGCTTGAATCAACTCAATTTGGCGTCGGAAGGCGAGCCGGAAAAGCTGGCGGACTTCTATCGGCAGGAACTTGCGCCTGCCGGCTGGAAACCGACGACCGACAACATCGTCAAGGACCGGCTGGAGTCGTTCATGATCTTTCGCAACCCAGCCGGCGACCTGATTTCCCTAAATATGCGCGACCTGAAGGGCAAGACCCGTGCCACCGTCCGTTACCAAACCGCGGAACAAGTTGCTGAGGAAAAACGTCGCATGGAAGCGAAAGTCGCCGCGCGCGAAAAGGAAAAAGCCGCGCAAAATGCTGCCCCCACCCCCGCCGTCGATGTCCTCCTCCCTCAAGAGGCCGACGATGTCGAGGCCACGCCTTCGGAAATCAAGTTCCAGCTTCCAACCGGCAAGGCCGAAGCCGCGGTTTCCGCCCTCGTCAAAAACCTGGAACGCGGCGGCTGGGAAGCCCAGCCCCGAGACGGACAACGGGAAGCCGGTCGATGGGCGTTAACAAAAGATGACCACGAAATCGCCATCCTGTACGTTGATCCCGGCCTTGTCCCGGCCGAAATCACTATCGAGGCCAGCGGTATACAACTCAAGCGCGCGTTGCCAACGCCTTAAGTCGACCAGGCCGCCGCCATGCACGAAGCCCATATGCGTCAAGCGCTCAGCGAGGCGGAACAGGCCCTCGCCGAGGACGAAGTGCCGGTCGGCGCGATAATCGTTTGCGACGGAACCGTCGTCGCCGCAGCCCACAATCAACGCGAGCGCCTCCGCGATCCCACCGCCCACGCCGAAATGATCGCCATCACCCAGGCAGCCGAATCCCTGGGAAGCTGGCGGCTGGATGGCTGCACCCTCTACGTCACTCTCGAACCCTGCCCCATGTGCGCCGGAGCGATCCTGCAAGCCCGAATTCCAGTCGTCGTCTTCGGCGCCACCGACCCCAAAGCCGGCGCGGTCCAGTCCCTCTATCAATTGCTCCAGGATCGCCGACTCAACCACACCTGCCAAACCGTCGGGGGAGTGTTGGCGGAGCCGTGCGGACAGATCCTCACCCGCTTCTTCCAAGCCCAGCGAAAATTAGGCAAAAAGTAGCCTCAGTCGCCGTGCAACCGCCGCAATCGCGAAGAGAGACGCAACAGTAACTGCACCCGCTCAAACTCGTTCAACCAGTCCTGCGTCACTGCCTGCAAAAGACTCAAGTCCGGCGGGCCGATCCCCGTCGGACAAGACGGTCCCAGTTGTTCCACGGCCATTTGCCGATACTTCGCCAGAGTGCGATCCCCATACCAGCCCACCGGCATTCCATCCTCGCTCAGGAACACTGCCACCGGAACTCTCGCCCCCCCGCAAATCTGCACTTCCCGCGCCAGGTCCCCATCCGCATCGCGATCAAAGTAGCGAATGAGCAGCGTACTAGTCTGGCGGGCAAAATGGTCGAAAATCGGACATTGATTTACGCAATCTCCGCACCAGGTCCCCGCCAACACCAGGATCTTCATCTGCCGCTTGAATCCAGCCAACAATTCCCGCTGCGCCAGCGATAGCTGAACGGCCTCGTGCAGCGACTGCCAGCGACGGCGATGCTCCGGCGTGCCATACCGCGCCAGAAACTCCTCGTACGGCAAACCCGTCTCCAACTTGGCGGCAAAATCATACATGTTCAATCCGTCCAATCGAACGGGATCCGACCATATCGTGCGCGGCCCCCACTTCGATCGTTTTCTCGGCGCCCGGGAGTCCCGCTCGCGTCGCTATCCAGCTTATTTCCAGCGCCGCGCATGGTGTTGTTTCATAAACGCCAGTCCGTCCCGGGCAAGCTGCTCTTCACTGTCGAACATCCGTCGCCAGATCTTGGTCGCGGCGGCAATTTCCGGCAGCGCCAGGCCAAACGCCTCGATCATCAGCCAGCCGTCGTAATTGGCTCGCTTAAGCGCATCAAAATTTTCGTCCCAGCGAATCGCGCCCGCTCCCGGCGTGCTGCGGTCGTTTTCCGAGATATGCACGTGGCACAGCACATCGGAACAAGCCTCGATCGCCTTCGCCGGGCTTTTCTCCTCGATATTGGAGTGAAACGTGTCGTACATCACCTTGCAATTCGGATGCCCGACCTCGCGCGCAAATCGCGCCGAATCGGCGTGCGTATTGAGCAAATAAATCTCGAACCGATTCAAGCACTCCACGCCAAGCGTGACTCCGACCTTGCCCGCGTGCTCGGCGACGGCCCGCATGCTCTCCACTCCGTGCTTCCATTCGTCCGCCGTGGGACCGGCGCCGCTGAAATGGCCAATCGCTGAATGGTACGGTCCCACCAAATGGGTGCAGCCAGCCGCGGCGCAGCTATCGAGCGTGGCTTTAGTCAGGTCGATCCCTTTGGCACGCACTTTGGCATCCGGGCTGATCGGGTTGTCCTCGACGCCGCGAATCGTGACCGCCGTTCGACCCAACCCCAGATTATCAAGCTGCTTCCCAATCGCGGCAAACTTCTTCTCGTCGGGGGCGAACATCGGCAACTCGACTCCATCGAACCCCTGGCGCTTCAGCATCTCCACCACCGGAAGAATCGCCTCGGTTATGTCGCCGGTCCACAGCAACAAGTTCATGCCAAATTTCATAAGTTCAGGCTCCGCAAGAATTCGTGATCGCGATAATTTGCCAGATCTTGTCTCGAACCGAGCGTTCGCCGGTCCCGGCCCCGTCGCGGTTGACATCCCCCGCCAACCACCAGACTGCGGCCGCATGTGGCAACCACAAACAAGCGCCGGCCGGCCGCATGCCGCCATTCTTGGCCAAACCGGCCGTTGTTGCAACCGACTCGCCGCCGTTAAATACCGCGGTTGGCTTACGCCACCGGCAGCAACTCGCCCATCCGCAGCCGCACATCCCCCCGCAGCCCAGGCAGCACCTCTGCAAACGAGTCCGGCAACCGACTCAGTCCCACCCGACAAAGAACCTGGTTCAGCCGCATACACAGCGTCTTGTCGTCCGCGTAATCCCATAAAAAGGACTCCCGCAAAAACGCCGCTATGAATTCGGCCAACCTCTCGGTCGGCGCCGGGACAATCCGGTTCACCGCCGCCTGAACCAGCCCCGCGTCGACCGTTTCCAAGGATTGATAATACGCCCTCAATCGTTCCGGCTGCCGTTCCGCCAACTCCGCGTCCAATAACAACTCCACCACGATGTGCCCCAGAAAGCTGCAACGAATACCTTCGTCCGGCGGAAGCGCGGCGCGAATGCGCTGCGTGAAAGAAAGCGAAAGTTCAACAAACGCACGCGACCCGTGGAACCAGGCATCGTCGCGATGGTGCCGAATGATCCCGGCGGCGATCTCGGCAACCCGCGGGTCAGTGTCCTCTAACAGTTCCGCGGCCCGTTTGGCCCGCGCGCGAACCCGCCGATCGGCCACACACAGCCAATCCGGAACCGCAGTACCCGCCAAAACGTAAGGACGCTCGACGTGCCGCAAGCCGTGGGCAAAGTAATTCATGCAACGGTCGGCGGGACCAAGACAGCGTAACCGACTACCAGATCGACTCGTCCATGCTCAGCACGTAGATCGCCATCGCCCCCAACATCAACGCCACCGCTACCCACATTCGCCAATCCTTGTGGATCCCGCGCTTTTGATTGCGGTTTCCAGAATGGTGTCCACCGTGCGCATGCCCACTGTGCCCGTGTGGGCTGTGGGGCTTGTCCCCTGAAGGGTGTGAAGGTCCGGACGGGTGCTCAGTGGGCATTTGGTGCTCCGCTCAATAAACGATTTGCGATTCGACCGGTCTTTGCCGTGTAGAATAACCCACCGCCAGCCCCCTCGGCCACCCGAACGCCAACCCTGCCGACTGGTTTCGCATTCCCGCAGCCTACATCGAATCGAAAGCTAGTCGGCAGCCCCACGCCAGGCATCAGCCATCAGTCTTACAGGGCCGTTCGATACCGGGGCTTTCCCCCTTTACCCACCCCTTTCGCTGCCGGTCGATCCCCGTTCTCGGTTCGGGTCGTTTCACGACCCGCGGCAGCGCCGGCCTGCACCGGGCCCCCCTGGCGGGACGCGCCTCGCTTCTTGGAATGGTTCTTGCCGTTCGCGGTCCCTCCAAACCGACGCCTGCCGTTCCCAGAGGGCGACGGACGGGCGGATCCACCTGCGCCGCGGCCAAATCTGGGCCTCGCGTTTTGCGGTTGACGCTCGGTTTCAACGTCGTTGCTCTCCGTGGATGCGGGATATTCCGGATGATCGTCCTTGATCGGAATCGACTTGCGCAGCAAACGTTCGATATCCCGGACCATCCCCCGCTCCTCGCGGTCGCAAAAGGAAATGGCGATTCCGGACGCGCCCGCCCGCCCCGTGCGTCCAATCCGATGCACGTAGGTCTCCGGAATATGCGGCACGTCAAAATTGATGACGTGGGAAATTTCGGAAATATCAAGTCCGCGTGCGGCAATGTCCGTGGCCACCAGCACCGGAGCATTTTTGCCCTTGAAGCGATGCAAAGCGCGCTCCCGCGCGGCCTGGGACTTGTTCCCGTGAATCGCCTCGGCCCGAATGCCGGTCTTGTCGAGGTGCCGCACGATCTTATCGGCGCCATGTTTGGTCCGCGTGAAAACCAGCGTCCGGGTAATCGGCAGGCTCTCCAGCAGATGGGACAGAAGTCGTGGCTTATTGCGTTTGGCGACGAAATACATGGACTGCTCCACCGTTTCCGCGGCGCTCGACTGCGGCGCGACCTGCACCCGCACCGGATCCTGCAGCACCGAATCGGCCAACTGGCGAATCTCGGTCGGCATGGTCGCCGAAAACAGCAGCGTCTGCCGTTTCGCCGGCAATCGGGACACGATCTTTCGAATATCGTGAATGAACCCCATGTCGAACATGCGGTCCGCCTCGTCGAGGACGAAAATTTCGACCTGCCGAAGATCGACGTGCCCCTGCTGCATCAAGTCCAGCAATCGCCCCGGAGTGGCAACCACGATGTCGACCCCGGCCCGCAATGCCTGGACCTGGGGATTTTGGCCGACGCCGCCGTAAATGATCGCGCTCCGCTGGCCGGAATGCTTGCCATAGGCGCGGAAGCTGGCGTCGATCTGGGCCGCCAGTTCGCGGGTCGGGGATAGCACCAGCGTGCGAATCGGGCGGCGGCCCCGCGGCCCGCCGGCTGCAGCGCCGGCTCCCGCGTTGGGTTCTGTCAGACGGTGCAGGATCGGCAGCGCGAACGCCGCCGTCTTGCCAGTCCCGGTCTGCGCACACCCCAGCAAGTCTCGCCCAGCGAGAATATGCGGAATCGCTTGC
>JALHPA010000075.1 GCA_022842745.1 Pirellulales bacterium | reverse complement strand
TTCCTCAACCGCAAACCCGCTCCGCAAAACAAACCAGCTCCGTTTCACTCCCTCCAGCCGCCGCAGTGCAAACACCAGCAGTTCGCGGGCACGCTCCCGCGGCGAAAGTGTTTCTCGCTCCACCACCGGAGACTCCCCCGCCATCAACCGTCGCAGCCACGTCGTCGTGCTGCGGTGATTTAGCTCTCGCACACCCCCCACATAGCGTGCCGCTCCGGGACCGGCGGCAAAATACTCCTCCCCCATCCAATAGACTTCGTTGTGGCGACAGCGAGCGCCGGGGCGGGCAAAATTTGACACCTCGTAGTGCTCGAATCCTTCCGACGCCAGCCGGTCGATCGCCAGTTCGTACATATCACGCTCCAGCTCCTCCCCCGCCGGTGATAGTTCGCCGCGCGCTTGCCGGTTCCAAAACGTCGTTCCCCGCTCGAACGTCAATCCATAGGTCGATAGGTGATCCGGCGCAAGCCGCACGGCCGTCGCCAGATCGCTCTCCCACCCGTCCAGTTTCTCGCCCGGGGCGCCAAAAATCAGATCGAGCGCGACCGCAATCTTTTTCCCGCGCAGCCGCTCAATCGCCGCGGCGATTGCCTCTCCGGAATGATCCCGCTCCAAAATCCGCAGCTTCTCGGATTGAAACGACTGCCCGCCGACGCTGACTCGCGTCACCCCTTCCGCGGCCAGAATCGCCACGGTCTCGTCGTCCAGATCGAGCGGATTCGCCTCGACGCTGAACTCGCCGCTCCTTGGCTCGGTCCCCGTCAGCGGGTGCCATACTTTGACCAGCCGCAAGAGCCGCGTCAGCCGTTCCCCGCGCAGATAGGTTGGCGTCCCCCCGCCCAAGAACAGCGTCTCCACCGGTCGCGGCCGATCCAACCGCAATAGCTCGATCTCTAGCGCCTGCAAGTACGGCTCAACGAGATCGTCCCGTCCGGCCACCAGCGTGAAGTTGCAGTATCCGCACCGGTGGGCGCAAAACGGCACGTGGATATAGGCGGCGCGAGGATCCGGCATCCCTGTATTCTACGCGACCGCCCGCCCCGGCCGATCCAGAAACGTCTGCATCCACAGTTCCAGCGTCAGCAATTGCCAGATCTGCGAGCTCCAGTCCCGCCGCCCCGACCGGTGTTCCGCCAGCCACCGCGCAATCGTCGCGGGTTGAAACAGACCCCGTGCGCGCACCCGCGATTCCCCCAACAGGTCGTCGCACATTTCCCGCAGTTCCCCCGCCAGCCAGCGGTCGATCGGCCCTCCAAACCCGGCCTTCTTCTGCCGCATCACCTCGTCGGGAATCAGCCCTCGCATCGCTTCTCGGAAGATGTGTTTGGTCGTCTTGCCATGCAATTTCAGCGACGGCGGGACGTTCCAGGCCACCCACTCGGCCAATTCCCGATCCAGGAACGGAACCCGGGCCTCGACCGAGTTGGCCATGCTCATCTTATCGTTGTACGTCAGGTTCAGGCTGACCATGAACACCTTCGTGTCCAGATACAGCATTTGATTCAGGAAATCGGCCCGCTCGACCCGCGAAAACCGAGCCAAGTGTTCGCACCGCGGATCACCCCCAGTTTCCAGCCCCCCGCCCTCGGCATACAACTGCCGCTTCTGCGGTTCGGTAAGGTAGATGCTGTCCATGATGAACCGCTCGACGGGCGGCAGCGAGCCGCTGCGGGCCATCTTCTTCATCAGCCGAAGATAGCTCGCCCACCGCGTCCCCCCCACCGACGGCAAAGCGGCGATCGCCGGCTCAATGGCGAGCCGCCGCAATGGCGCAGGAATCTTCCGATACCGCTCCGCCAGAAAATGGGCCACATGCTTGCGGTAGCCGGCGAATAATTCGTCCCCGCCAATCCCGGACAGCATCACTTTCAGTTTCTTGCTCGCTTCTCGATTCACCAGATACGCCATAATCGCCGCCGGATCGGCGATCGGCTCGTCCAAATGCCAGACCAGCTTGGGCAACAGGGCCGCCACGTCCGGCTCGACCACAATGTCCGTGTGGTCGCATCCCAATTGCCGGGCAGTCCGCCGCGCCACTGCCGGGTCATCCATCACGATCCCGCTCCCGGCGGCCGAGGGCGGAAATGAAATCGTGTAAGTATGCACTGGCGCCCCCGTGATTCGAGCCATCGCCGCTACGATCCCGCTCGAATCCAGCCCCGCGCTCAAAAACGCCCCGAGCGGCACATCGCTCCGCAATTGCGACTTCACCGCCCCAAGAAACCTCTCTCTCAACTCGGCCGCCAGTTCCACCCCGTTCTGCTGGAAGGCGTGTCCCCGCTCCGGATACGTCAGATCCCAATATTGCTCGACCTCCAGCCGCCCCTGCCTGAACCGCGCGGTATGCCCGGCGGGCAGTTTTCGCACCCCCTCCAACAACGTCAGCGGGTCCGGCGTCCACAAAAACGACAAATACTGCGACAATGCCTGGTGGTTGATCTTCCGCTCGAACCCGGGCAATTCCAGCAGCGCCTTCAGCTCCGAAGCAAAGGCGAATCGTCCCGGCTGCTCGACGTAGTACACCGGTTTGACGCCAAAGTGATCGCGGGCCAGAAACAGCTCGTCCCGGTCGCGGTCCCAGATCGCGAACCCGAACATCCCGTTCAGCCGCCGCACGCATTCCGCCCCCTGCCGCTCGTACAGCCGCAGCACCACCTCGGTATCCGTGTGCGACCGGAACGGCACGCCTGCGGCTTCCAACTCGCCACGCAGCTCAAGATAGTTGTAGACCTCGCCGTTGTAGGCGATCGTGAACCGGCCGTCCTCGGTCGACATCGGCATATGCCCGGCCGGCGACAGATCCAAGATCGCCAGCCGCCGCGAACCCAAGCCCAACCACTGACCGTCCGCCGTCCTGGTCTCGAAGATGCCACGATCATCGGGGCCGCGGTGCGCCTGCACGTCCGTCATCCGGGATAGCGTGGCCGGGTCGCCCCAATTGACGGCTCCGGCAATTCCACACATGTCGACGGCGCGCTAAATCCAAGGAAACAGCACAAACCCCACCCTCTTATAATACGTCAAAATCGTTCGCCCGTCCCCCGGAATTCTTCGCTCCCGCCCCGGTCAGAAATTCCTTGCGATCCGCTCCCGCCGACCTCCCGAAGCCGGCTCAGGGTTTCGCGGGCGCGTCCGTTTCTGATGATGCGTTCCCACTCGCCTGGCCGCCTTGGCCATCGCGCGGATTCAATTTCATGGACGCCGAATTGATGCAATACCGTAGCCCTGTGTTGGTTGGTCCGTCGTCGAACACGTGCCCCAAATGCGCCCCGCACCGCCGGCATAGGACCTCGGTCCTGGGCATGAAAGGAATCGACCGATCGTTGGCCTCTTCGATGTGGGCATCCTCCAGCGGCTTGTCAAAGCTTGGCCAACCGCAGTGCGCGTCAAACTTGTCCCCCGCGTCGAACAACGGCAGTCCGCACCCGGCGCAGTTGTAAACACCGTCCGCCTTCGTATCCCAGTACTCGCCGGTGAACGGCCGCTCCGTCCCCTTCTCCCGCATGATGTGATATTGCTGCGGAGAGAGCTCCTCCCGCCATTGCTCGTCAGTCTTCCGGATCGGTCCCCCCGGTACTTGTTTTCCGTTCATCTCTTTTGACTCCTGTTGCAATTCGCGCAAGCTCGATCGGCCCCCGCCAATCAAGTTGTAGCCGGCAGTCGCCACGATCGCGACCGCGACCAAAAGGGTTCCTCGAAGACGCATCCTCATTCTCCTCCTCCCCTCGGTTTCCTAGGACGCCGCTTTCTTTTGGGCTTACTCCAAACATTGGATGCCAGAACCGCCCGAAAGGATTCTCGCTACCGTTATCCTATGCCCCTCGGGGACCGCTGACGAGTTCTCGTTACGGGCCGCCGGACGGCGCCTACCGGCCTGGCATCGCCCGCCGCCGGCTCAGAACGTCACTCCATTTCCGCGGTGACCTGCTCTCGGGCCTTGAGTACGTGTTCGATGATCGACTCCATTCGGCTCTCGTCCGAAAACGGCGACAGCACGTAGCTCTTCAGCGCCACAATGGGTTCACCGGCATCGCTCGAGCGATAGTTGTCCGTCAGGGAAATTACCACTCCCTCCCCGGCCAGGGCTTCTCGATGCACCCGGGCGAAGATCCGCCGGTTGAATTCGTTGTGCCGCCGCAGGGAATCCCGATACCCTGGGTCCGAGAACTCCTGCTGTTTTACCGAGAACGTATCGACACCGTCCGGATAGGCTCGAAACAGCGTCACCGGTCCCACGTTTTCTCCATTCAGCACGCTCAGGTTGGGATGCGATTCGATCGCTTCCCGCAGCACCTCCGCCATTTCTACCGCATGACCCAGCAGCACCCGATACCCCTGCTTGCCCAAGAGCAGCATGCTTCCCAGCGCGGCCATCGGCCCCATCCCGCTACGCGAAGTCTCCAGCGTGTACATCCCCGGATGGTACTCGCCCGACTGGAACAAAAACGGCATCGTCACTCGCGGTCGGCCAATCGACTCCAAATCCAGCCGCTCGCGAAACGCCACCAGCGACGAAATGTACGGCGTAAACCCCGTCTTATGGAAATCCACCCCAACCGAGTCCGCCAGCCCCAGGTGTTGCAGGCGGTGCTTCGCTGCCGCTAGCGCCCGCACCGTCCGGCCGCGAAAACCCAAGGGATTCCCCAAGAAATCGTAGTCATTGAACACCGACCACGCCCAGCCGATCACCGCGTCGGCATGAATGTGCGGCCGGTAGTCCAACTGGTACTCCTGCACCAGCCGCTCCCTCAGCGCGTGGATTCCGGCCAGGTCGTCGATCCCAAACGAATCGGTCGTGCCCATCGTCGCCACGATCGCCCCGATCCGCGCTCCTCGACCGATCGCCTCTCGCAACGCCGCTTCGAGCGCCCCCAATTGAATCGAATTGTCCGGGTGCGTCGCCACGCTGACCACTCGCTCCTGTCCCAATCCCAGCCACGCCGCCGCGCTCAGGCAGCAATAATGGCTGGCCTGCGACGCCACCAAGACCGCCTCTCGATGAATCCCCTTCCGCACCGTCTCCCCCAGCGCTTTTTCCAGCCCCACCCGCGCGCCGTACAGCACCCCTCCCGATCCTCCGAACGTAAATACCGCCCCCATTCGCTGCGGATCAAAGCCGACAAGCGCCCCCACCATCGCCCCTGCACGCACCTCCGCTTCGGCGAATCGCTGGCTGCTCTCCTCGCTGCACAAGTTGGGGTTGTACGTCGCTGGCAACAGCACGCCGATGATGCTTGCGATCGACGGCTGCGGAACAACATTCACCTGGCTCCGCGGGTGCCCCCAAATGAACATCCCCCGCAGCGTATCGACCAACAGCGGAATCACTTGCTCCAGCGTCTTCCCCTGCTCCTCCAGCCGCGCCCCTCGCGCTCCCTCCGTATCCGGCGCGATCGGCCCCCCCAAGAGCGGCGTCTGCGACTTCAGCCCGTCTACCTGCTCGAGCGCCCGCAGAATCGAGAACACGAAATACGCATCGTGAACCGGGTCCGATACCGGCTGCGGAAACGCCGTGCGCAGCGCCGCCAACAGCTCACGATGCACTGGCGTTCTCGGTTCGTGCCTCATCCAGCGACCTATTTGAAAATGGCGCCTGTTCCGCGATTCACCGTCCCCTCCCTGCATGCGCCGTCATGCGCGTCCATCCGTTCGATTCCTCCCCTCGCGCACGCCAGATTCGGTTCCAGCCGCCTCACTCATCGGCCAGCCGCCGCTGCCGGTACTGGTCGAGCGTGACCGCCGCCACGATGATCACCCCCAAAATGATGTCCTGCACGGCGTTGGTCAGGCCGAGATGGGTTCCTCCCGAGCGGATCACCCCCATAATCGCCGCCCCCGTCAGCGTCCCCAGCACCGACCCCCGCCCCCCGCTCAGACTGGCCCCCCCAATCACCACCGCCGCGATAATATCCAGCTCCTTGCCGGTCCCGGAGGTCGGATCCCCTTCCGTCAGCCGCGCAAAGTGATAGACGCCCCCCACGCCCACAAAGAACCCCGCCAGTCCATACACCCACAGCTTTACCAGCGGCACCCGAATCCCGCACAGCCGCGCCGTCGCCTCGTTCGATCCCAAGGCAAACACGTACCGCCCAAATACCGTGTACCGCAACGCCAGCGACAACGCCCCCGCCAGCAATAGCGCCAGCCACACCCCGCTGGCCACCATCAGCCACTCCGGGTCCGGCTGCGGCTGCACCAGCTCTGGGATCCATCGCGGCGTCTGGGCCGCGTCGGGGCGGACCGGTGTTTCCGGAATCAATTTCCCCAGCCCCAGGTACAGCATCATCGTCCCAAGCGTAACGATGAAAGGGGCCACGCGCAGTGTGCTGATCAATCCCCCGTTCACCAACCCCGCCAACACCCCCGCGGAGATTCCCAGCGCCAGCGACAGCCACGGCGTCCAGCTTGCGTTGGGAACCCCCTTCCACCAGGAACCGTCCAATTGCAGCCGCTGCTTCGGATCCGCCAGCCGGGCCAGCTTCGCTTGCATCTCCCGCTGGCTCTCCGTACCCGCGGCGCCTTCTCCGGATTCCTTCGCGTGCAGCCGCAAATGTTCGATTTTCTCTGTAAGAATCCGCTCCACATCCGCTCTCTGCCGGGCGACCGCCTCCTCCGCCCCTCGAATCGCCGCTGGGTCCCGCTTCCGCTGCGCAGCTTGCAAACCCCGCTTCGCTTCTTCGAGCGCCCGCGACGTCGTCCGGAACGTCTCTCCCTGCGTCACCAGCATCCCCACGTCCTCGCGCAATCCCCACGCAAACACCGTGGCGCACAATGCGATCGCCGTCCCGGCGCTCAGGTCGATTCCCCCCGATATCACGATCGCCGTCATCCCCAGCGCCACCACGGCCACCACGCACGTTTGCGCCGATACGGTGCGGAAGTTCTGCCACGACAAAAACGTGTCGTTCCCGAACGTCTTATCGAGCACCCCGAACAGCGATATCACCGCCAACAGCCCCAGCAGCGGCCCGAGCACATTCGTGGCCGCGCTCAAACGGCGTCGCGTGCTCTTGCCGGCGTCCAGTTCGATCGTTTGCGTGCTGGAATTCGCCTGCTTCACGATCGGCCTGTCCTAAAGACGTCAACGTTTCTCGCGGCCAACGCCGGAATAAACTTCAATTCGCGCGCTACACCATCAGCCTGGGAGTTTCCCCGCCAATCGCGCATTGCATCACCCCCTCCTCGCTCCACTCCGCCGTCGGGCGCACACCCACCACCCGCCCCCGGGCCATGACCGCCAGCCGATCGCATACCGCCAGCAGTTCCGGCAGGTACGAACTGACAAAGATAATTCCCTTCCCCTCGGCCGCCAAGCTACCCATCAGCCGGTAAATCTCCGCTTTCGTCCCCACGTCGATCCCCCGCGTCGGCTCGTCCAATAGCAGAACGTCCGCTTCCTGGTGCAGGACCCGCGCAATCGCTACCTTTTGCTGGTTTCCTCCGGACAGTTCTTGCACGGGCTGTTCCGCCGAACGCGCTTTCACCTCCAGCCGCTTCATCCATTGCCCAACCGCCCCCTGCCGCTTTCTCAGCCGCAGCCACCCCCAGCGGCTATACGGAGTCAATCGGCTCCAGGTCATGTTGTCGGCGATCGACCGGATTTGCGCCAGCCCTTCGCTCTTTCGATTCTCCGACACCAGGCCCAATCCCGCCGCGATCCGTGCCCGCGGAGTCGCCGCCGGGACCAGCGTGCCGATGCTTACCGATCCGCTCCGAACCGGATCGAGCGCGAACAATGTTCGTAACAGCTCCGTCCGCCCCGCTCCCAACAATCCGGCAATTCCCAGAATCTCTCCCCGCCGCAAAGTCAACGTTACGTCCTGTGGAAGCCGCTTTCCGCAGATCCGTCGGATCTCCAGCAACGGCTCTCCCGGTTCGTGCGGCGTTTGCGGAAACAGATCCTCCACCGTCCTCCCTACCATCATTTGCACAATCTGCCGATCGCTCGCGTCCGCAATCGTTCCGCTTCCTACTTCCTGGCCATCGCGCAGGACGGTAAACCGTTCGCACACCTCCCGCACTTCTTCCAGGAAATGGCTGATATACACCAATCCCAGGCCCGACTCCTTGAGCTTGCGAATCACCGCGAACAAATGCTTCACATCCCGCCGGGTCAACGAACTGGTCGGCTCGTCGAATACGATAACCCGCGCGTCGAGGACCAGCGCCCGCGCAATCTCGACCAACTGCTGCGCCGCGACCGATAGCGTCCGCACGGCCGCCCCCATCCGCAATTCCGGATGGCCCAACAGATCCAACACCCGCCGTACCCGCTCCCGCTGCGCCCCGCGCCGTACCCACCCCCAGCGGGCATCCTCGCACCCCAGCATGATGTTGTCTTCAACCGATAGATCGGGCGCCAGGTTCAGCTCCTGGTAGATCATTGCCACCCCCGCCTGCCGCGCTTGCTGCGGACCTTGCGGCGCATAGGGGCGGCCCAGCAAGTCCATGCTTCCCGCATCCGCGCGGTGGGCCCCGCTCAGCACCTTCATCAGCGTGCTCTTCCCCGCCCCATTCTCGCCGATCAGCGCCAACGCCTCCCCAGCCCGCACCTCCACCGACACCCCCCCCAACGCCTGCGTCGCGCCAAATCGCTTGCAAATGCC
>JALHPA010000074.1 GCA_022842745.1 Pirellulales bacterium | reverse complement strand
GTTGAAGGTGGTCAGCCCGGACCAGTTGCTGGCCATATTGGAGAACAAAGAGCAGGAGCTGCGCACGCGGTTCGAAACGATCATCGATGAGTTCGCGGCGACTCGTGACAACCTGGGAAGTGTCCATCCGGGACCGATAACCCCAGCGTCGATCGCCGCGGTCTCCTCCCCTTCCGGTCCACAGCCAGGCGCGGAACCGGGCGACAGCGGCGCTGAACCAGGAGATGCCCCATCGGCGCCGAAGTCGGAGTCCGATGCGGGCGGCGGAATGAATCCAACCGAAAAAATCGAACAATTACGCGATTCCCGGCGGTTATTGGTGGAACGAGCGATCGAGAACTTTGAACGGAGCGCCCACGAGATCGAAGCGGTTGGCAATGCGTTTGCTGAAATCTGCTTGCAGCTTGAGAATAATCGGATTGATACTCCTGAGCTGCAACGTCGGCTGAAGTCCAAGATTTCTGAACCGCTGTTGGAAATTTCGGGGCGCCGGCTGCCGGTGCTGCATGCCCAGATTCGTGTGGTACAGAGGCGATTGGAGGACGGGGTACAAGGGCCGTCGGACCTGAATCTTTCGCTGGCCACCGCCGACGCGATTCTGCGCGAAATGCGGGCAGTGTTGGACAGCATGCTTGAATTGGAGGACTACAACCGGCTGATCGACAAGGTGCGTAAACTGATCGAGGCCCAGAAGCAGCTCAATCAGCAGACCAAGCAGCAGCAACTCGACAAATTGAAGGATTTGCAGGGCGAGTAGTATGTTTCTCCAAGAAATTCGTGCGTCACGGGCCCTAGCCGGCCTGGGGCGGCTGCCTTTCCGGTTGGGAACTTTTGCCCATCGGCAAGGCACTAATGGATATACTTCGTTGGTCGATGGTTGGCATTGTCGAATGCGAGGAGACTGAATTTATGTCCCTGCAGAGGATGACCCGAGTTGGCGTGGCGGCATTCTGTCTGGCAGCGGCGCTGTTGGGCGCGCGGCTTTCGCAGGCCGATCCCGATTCGAAGCCGCCGGCCGATTCGACCCCCGCGGCCGCGGCCGTCGATTCATCGCGCTCCGATTTGCCGGGAGCCCAGGGAAAAATTGGCAAGGAGTTCCGCGAGGTCGAGAAGTTGATGCTCCGCCTGGCGGAAACCTATGCCAAAGAGGAACCCAGGAAGGCGGAACTGCTGAAGAAGGCGTTTGCGGCCAGCAAAGAACGTCGAATTGGCGGCAAGCTGGACGATCTGGTCAAGCTGCTTGGGGATGGCCAATTGTTTGCGGCGACCAAGTCCCAAACCGAAGTCCAGCAAGAACTGATACGGCTGCTTGAGCTTCTGCAAAGCGGCGAGCACGACAAGGATCTGGCCGACGAAAAGCAACGGATCAAGGAGTACATTGCGCGGGTCAACAAGATTATCAAGCTGGAGGTCCAGAACAGGGCCCAGACGGAAGGAGAAGGGGGACAGACTGAGTTGTCCCGCAACGAAGGCAAGAACGCCGACCGCACGTCGGACTTGGCCAAGGATATCGAGCGCACCGAGCGCAAGGACAAGCCGGAGGGGGGGGACTCCAAATCGGGAGACTCCAAGAGCGGCGAAAGCGACAAAGGAAAGTCCGACACTGCGAAGAGTGAGAGTGGTGATAGTAAGTCGGGGGACAGTAAGTCGGGGGACAGTAAGTCGGGGGACAGTAAGTCCGGGGACAGTAAGTCCGGGGACAGTAAGTCTGGAAAGAGCGAGTCGGGCAAAAGCGAATCTGGAAAAAGCGAGTCCGGCGATTCCAAAAGCGAAGATTCCAAGTCGGGAGACAGTAAGAGCGGCGACAGCAAGTCCGGAAATAGTAAGTCCGGAGAAAGCGAGAAGAGTAAAAGCGAGAAGAGTAAAAGCGAGTCCGGTAAGAGCGAATCCGGTAAGAGTGAGTCTGGCGATTCCAAAAGCGAAGATTCCAAGTCGGGAGACAGTAAAAGCGGCGACAGTAAGAGCGGCGACAGCAAATCCGGGGAGAGCGAGTCGGGCAAGAGCGAGTCCGGTAAGAGCGAATCGGGAAAAAGTGAGTCCGGCGATTCCAAAAGCGGTGATTCCAAGTCGGGAGACAGTAAAAGCGGCGACAGCAAGTCTGGCGACAGCAAGTCCGGGAAGAGCGAATCGGGAAAGAGTGAATCGGGGAAAAGCGAGTCCGGCAAGAGCGAATCTGGCGATAGTGAGTCGGGCGATTCCAAGAGCGGGGATTCCAAATCGGGCGACAGCAAGAGCGGCGACAGCAAATCCGGCGACAGCAAATCAGGTGATAGTGAAAGCGGCGACAGCGAGTCCGAGGATTCTTCTCCGCAGGACTCGCCTTCTGGTTCCGATGACGTGCCTGCCAAAAAACGGCTGAAGGCCGCCGAAGAGCGAATGCGGGAAGCCAAACTCAAGCTTGAAAAGGCCAATCGCAAAGGGGCGGCCGAAGAGCAGAAGAAAGCAATCGCCGAATTGGAAGCGGCCAAAACGGAGCTGGAGGAAATCTTGCGCCAGCTCCGCGAGGAAGAGGTCGAGCGGATGCTCGCCCAACTCGAGGCCCGATTCCGCAAAATGCTGGAGTTGCAGGTGCAGGTCTACACCGGCACACTCCGCTTGGACAAAGTGCCGGAGTCCGGGCGGGATCGCGATCACGAAATCGAAGCGACGCGACTATCCCGCAAGGAACAGCAAATCGCCGACGATTGCGACAAAGCGATCGCTCTGCTCAAGGAAGAGGGGTCGGCCGTAGCGTTTCCAGAAGCTGCTGAGCAGATGCACGAGGACATGCTGCAGACGGTTCATCGCCTGGAACGGGCCAACGTGGGAGAAATTACCCAGGGGATCGAGTTGGACATTATCAAGGCCCTCGAGGAAATGATCGCCGCCTTGCAGAAAGCCCAACGAGAAGCCAAATCCGGCAAAAGCAAACCGGGCGAGGGCGGAGGCAGCCCAGAGGATCAGCCGCTGGTCGATACTTTGGCGGAACTGAAGATGATTCGCGCATTGCAGATGCGCGTCAACACCCGCACCCAAAGGTATCATAAACTCTTGAAGGATCCCCAACAGGAACAAGCCGATAAACCCGATCTGATCGAGGCGTTAGACCGGTTGGGCGACCGCGAAGAGCGAATCAAGAAAATTGCCCGCGACATTGTTGTGGGCAAGAATCAATAACAACTACAGGTGGTAGTAAGACCTGTGACTGGGCCAAGGGTTTCGTTAGACGATAGCCGCCGCGCGAGGATGAGCTGATGAAAGCTGTTTTTCCCCCCCAATCGTCGCGAGCTCAAACGTCCCTGCGCAGCTCCAGTCGATTACCGTGGCTGAGCCTTTTGGCATTGGCCCTGGTCCATGGGAGCTGGCTGATGGAGGCGCGAGGGCAGGCGGTACCGGCCGCGGCGCCGGCGTCCGACGAGTTCGCGCCGCGCGCCACCTGGAGTCCCCCCGGCGCTGCCGACGTTCGAAAACAGGTTGTTGCCTGGTTGGACGCGGCGAAGCCCGCTGCCGACATCCGCCAACAGGTGGAGGCGCTGTGGCCAGAGAACGAGTCGCCCGCCCCGAATTCGGAGCAGTTGGTGGATCGCGTCGCTCGCGGGATTGCGCTTGTTGAGCCGGCGGCCGTCCCCCTGGTTGAGCTTTGTTCCCAATCGCGTCAGAAATTGGTGCCGCCGGAGTTTAGTTTCCTCAGCGACGACAAATTGCCCCCTTTTGTGCGGAACAATCTACGACTGTTGTACGGTCGCTGGCTGGGGCAGGAACGGTACTATGACGAGTCGTTGGCCCAACTGGAGGGTTTGCAGCCGCAGGACGTGGTCGATCCGGCGTCGCTCTTGTTTTACCAGGGGGTTGACTATCATTGGTTATTGAAGAAGGAGGCTGGGGTGAAGGCCCTGACTCGGTTATTTGAGCGTCGAGATGAGATCCCGCGCCGCTACTTGACCGTTGGCATTTTGATGCAAGCGGATCTGGCCGGGCTGAAGGACGAGTCCCTGGACCATGTGTCGCGACGAATGGACGATGTGACCCGCCGGTTGGAGTTCGGCCGGGCCGGCAAGAAAGTCCAAGGGGTGGAGAACGGCATTATTGCCTCGCTCGATAAGTTGATTGAAAAGATGGAGCAAGAGCAGCAGCAGGGAGACGGTTCCGGCGGGGGCGGCGGTGGTAGCCAACCCGGAGGTCAGGGACCGGCCCAAGGAATTCGGAGCACGGCCCCGGCAGCCGACAGCACTCCCGCGACTGGCAAAGGGCCAGGAAACAATAACAAGAAGAACATCGGCTCCAAAAGCGGATGGGGCGACCTTCCCGCCAAGGAACGAGAAGAAGCGTTACAGCAGATCGGCAAGGATTTCCCCTCGCATTATCGTGAAATTGTCGAGCAGTACTTTCGCCGCATCGCCGAATCCGAGTAACCGTTCCGCAAAACTTTCGATCTGGGCAACGGCAGAGCGAGGACCAACGTGACGCAATTGTTGTGGGCTATCGCATTACTCGCCGCGGTCGAGCGCGATGCGCGAATAGAACCGCTCTCGGGAGAGGCGCAGGATGTTCGGATTGCGTCCTTGGTCAACGACCAGGTACGAGTCGGCGAATCGGGCGAGGAAAAGAGCATTACCGCGCTACGAGTGACACGTCCGCAGGTCGCGCCTCCCGCCAACCCTCTGGCAGCCTGGTTGTTTCTGACGGATGGGAGCCGGTTGGGAGTCGCCTCCGTCGAGACCGCCAAGAGCTCGGCCAAACTGACCCTGAGCGACGGGACGAAAGCCGAAATTCCCTTGTCGCTGGTCCGCGCGATTCGCTTCGGCAAGCTGGACGACACAACGGCGCCTGCTGAGAAAGCAGACGCCGCCGGGGATTTGATCGGGGTGCGGAAGCAAGAGACCACCGACTATTTGGAAGGCGTGGTCGGCGACATCACTCCCACGGCCGTCAATTTCTCATTGGAGGGGAGCTCGGTCCCGGTCAATCGGGCCAAGGTCGAGAGTGTCGTATATTCGCGCCGGGCAGCCAAGGACGAACCTGCCGCGAATTGCCTTCTGGAGGATGCGTTGGGCAGTGCGATCCGCGCCAAACAGGTGTCGCTAAAGGAAGACCGGCTGGCGGTTGTCACCGACGGCGGCGCCGAGCTAACGCTCCCTTGGAATTCGATCAAAACGCTGGATTTTTCCGCCGGGAGATTCCTGTACCTAGCCGACGCGAAGCCCGAATCGGTCGATTGGCAGCCCTATTTCGGCCTCAGCCAGCCCAATCCCACCATGCTGCGATATTTCGAGCCGCGGCGCAATCGGGGCCGCGAAACCGCGGACTTGCGGGTCGGAGGGAAGTCCTACTCTCGCGGTTTGGCGCTCACCAGCCGGACGGAAATCTCATACAAGGTGCCCGCCCAGGCGAAAAGATTCATGGCGATCGCGGGCATTGATGACGTAGTCAAAGAAACGGGCAGCGTGCAATTGCAGATTTCGGGGGATGGAAAACTGCTATTTGGTCGCAAAATCTCCGGACGGGAGGGTCCCCAGGAATTGGATCTGGATGTGAGCAATGTGCGTCGGCTCACGATCCTGGTGGACTATGGCGAGGGATTGGATATCGGCGACTATTTGAATCTTTGTGAAGCAAGGATTGTGAAATGACCTTCCCTCGGTTCGCTAGAGTTGTCCAGGCGACTTTCGCTGCGCCGAATCGTGTGCGGCGCTCGTCCAAATTTCTCCATCTGCTTCTGGCGGCCTTGGGGCTGAGCGTGATCGCCGTGCGTTCCGCGGCGGCGGTCGATGTGAACCCTGAGGTACTCAAGAGCGAGGCGGCGCGGGTGGCGGCGGCGGCTCGCGCGATTCCGTCGGTGCTCGCCATCTTTGCCAACGGTGGCCAGGGGGGCGGGTCCGGCGTCGTGATTTCGCCGGATGGCTTTGCGCTCTCCAATTTCCACGTGACGAAGCCATGCGGCAATCACATGAAATGTGGCATGGCCGACGGCAAGCTATACGATGCGGTGATTGTGGGCCTGGATCCGGTTGGGGATGTGGCGCTCATCAAGCTCTTCGGACGAAACGACTTTCCGACCGCGGAACTGGGAGATAGCGACAAGGTGCAGGTGGGAGACTGGTGTTTTGCCATGGGCAATCCCTTTTTGCTCGCGACGGATTTTCGCCCCACGGTATCCTACGGCGTGGTGTCCGGAGTGCATCGCTACCAGTATCCGGCGGGCACGCTATTGGAATACGCCGATTGCATTCAGACCGACGCAGCAATCAACCCCGGCAACTCGGGAGGGCCGTTGTTCGATTCCCAGGGGCGATTGATCGGGATCAACGGTCGGGGATCTTTCGAGAAGCGAGGCCGGGTAAATGTCGGGGTCGGCTACGCGATTTCGATCAACCAGATAAAGAACTTTCTCGGCGTTTTGAAGAGCGGTCGAATCGTAGACCATGCCACGCTTGGCGCCCAATTGGGCACTTCGGAAGCCGGTCGGGTTGTCGTAACCAATATCATTGAAGACAGCGACGCCTTCCGCCGGGGTTTGCGCGTGGACGATGAGATCGTCTCCTTCGCGGGGCGCAGCATTCGATCGGTCAATGCCTTCAAGAACGTGCTGGGTACCTTGCCACGCGATTGGCGGGTGCCGCTGACCTACCGGCGCGAAGGCAAGACGGCCGAGATGTTCGTGCGCTTGAAGGGTGTGCATCGACGGGATGAATTGATCGCCAAGACGGAAGGGGGAGGCGCGCCCCCCTCGCCTCGCGATGGCAAGCGGAGGGATGGCAAGGACCGCCCGGAGGAACCCGATCGCAAAGGAAAGCTGCCCGACGACGGGAAGGATGGGAAAAAGGGTCGGCCGGAGATCCCGATTCCTCGTTTGCCGTTTGGGGGCAGACCCCGGGAGGAGACGCCCCAGATTGCGAAAGAACACTTCGAGTCCGGCGAACCGGGATTTGTCAATTACTACTTTAATCGCGAAAACCAGCAACGCTTATGGACCAGACTGGCAGCGCGGGGAGATTTCTCGTCGCTCTCAGGCGGCTGGATGTTGGCGGGCAAGTGGAATGGCGGCGCCGGCGACTTCAAGATTGAATTGTCGTCGAAGGGGGCGAAGATCGAATTGCCGACCGGGGATACGAGCATCGACGTTGCCGACGATTTGAGCGAAGAGTTGAATCCGCCCGGCAGCGGCGGAATGCTGACCACCCTATGGCTATGGCGTAAATATCTGGTTCTGGGTCCCAAGAAATTTGGCAAACTGGACTACTCGGGCATGCGCCCGCTCGTGGGTTATGCGGGATTGTATGACGTGTTGCACGGCACCGCCGAGGGTGTGGATTGTTATTTCTATTTCGACCCTGCAAGCGGTTTGATCGCGGCGGCTGAAATGTACTCCAGCGAAACGGATGCAGATCCTTGCGAAATATACTTTCGTGAATACCAAGAGATCAGCGGGCGTCCCGTGCCAAAAATCATGGAGGTGCGTTTCGGAGACAACTTGTTCGGCCTGTTTGCCATCGACAAGGTAAATTTAGAAGACAGTGCGCCTAACGCCGCTCCTGCCGCGTCCGACCAAGGGGACGCGACAAAGGATGCCCGAGACGAAGTCAAACCGGACGAAGCCAAACCGGATAACACGCGGGCAGACGAACCTTCCGCTGACAAGCCTACGGACGATAATCAGAAGGCCGACAAAGCCACGGCTCCGAGTTCCGACTCTAGCAAGCCCCAACCGGATTCGGAAAAGAAGCCCGGCACGGAACCGGTGAAGTCGAGTAGTGAGGAGGGCCTGGAATAATGCCAACCCATTTTTCCCCCGACCCCTTTTCGGCTAATGACGCACCGTCTTGTGCTCTGACCGGCAGAATGCCGCTAGCGATTTTCAGGGCTGCCCTGGCAATTGGGATTGTGGTTTCCTTTTCGCTCACTTCCGCCAGGGCAACGCCGCCGCTGGGTTCTGTCATTCAAGAGGTGCTGCCGAAAATCGTTAAGATCTATGGCGCTGGGGGATTCCGCGGGCTGGAAGCCTATCAAACGGGTATCCTCATTTCCCCCGAAGGGCACGTTCTGACGGTCTACAGCTATGTCTTGGACGCGGATTACATCACCTGCACCCTCGACGACGGGCAAAAATTCGAGGCCAAGTTGATCGGCGCCGATCCGCGGTTGGAAGCCGCGATATTGAAGATTGAGGGAAAAGACCTGCCCTACTTCGACCCAGCCAAGTCGCCAGTGGTTGCGGAGGGAGCGCGGACGCTCGCCTTCAGCAATCTGTACGGTGTCGCGGTGGGAGAGGAACCGGTCAGCGTACAACACGGTATCGTGTCGGCGAGGTCCTCGTTGGAAGCCCGCCGCGGTGTGTTCGAGACGCTCTACAACGGACCGGTGTACGTGGTGGACGCCATGACCAATAACCCTGGAGCGGCAGGAGGCGCACTCACCAACCTGCGCGGTGAATTGTTGGGAATGCTGGGGAAAGAACTCCGCAACTCTCGGAACAACACCTGGTTGAACTATGCGATTCCCATGGCCGAATTGACGGACGCCATTGACCGGATTCGGGCAGGCAAGGCTCCACCGGTCGGCAACGATTCACCCGACCAGAAAGTCGCCACACCGGTTACGCTTCAGGCGATGGGGATCGTCATGGTTCCCAATGTTCTCGAACGAACTCCGCCCTTCGTGGACACGGTGCGGACCAATTCCCCGGCGGAGCGCGCCGGAGTCAAGCCC
>JALHPA010000073.1 GCA_022842745.1 Pirellulales bacterium | reverse complement strand
GCAGCTTGCTGGCACGAACGCGCTCGGCCTTGAGGGCGGAGAGGGAGCGGGCATAGACCGCTTCCGTGACCAGAGTGCTGGGGACGCCGAGGTCGAGGGCCAACTGGCTCATCCATTTGCCAGTGCCCTTGGCGCCGGCAGTGTCGAGGATCAGGTCGACTAAGTACTTGCCGGTGTCGGGGTCCTTGACGCTGAAGATGTCGCGGGTGATTTCGATCAGGTAGCTGTCCAGCTCGCCGCGGTTCCACTCAGCGAAGACATCATAAAGGCGGTCGTTGGACAGGCCGAGGGCGTGTTTGAGCATGAAGTAGGCTTCGCAGATCAACTGCATGTCACCGTATTCGATGCCGTTGTGGACCATTTTGACGTAGTGGCCCGCGCCCCGGGGACCGACCCACTCGCAGCAGGGAATATCGTGGTTGGGGCCGACCTTGGCGGCGATGGCCTGGAAGATGGGTTTGACAAGGGGCCAGGCCTTGGGGCTGCCGCCGGGCATCATGCTGGGGCCTTTGAGAGCGCCCTCTTCGCCGCCGGAGACGCCCGTGCCGACGTAGAGCAACCCCTTGCTTTCGACGTATTGGGTGCGGCGTTCGGTATTGGTGTAGTGCTCGTTGCCGCCGTCGATGATGACATCGCCGGGAGAGAGGAGGGGGAGGAGTTGTTCGATGAGGGAATCGACCGCCGCGCCGGCTTTGACCATCATCATGACCTTGCGCGGGGTCTTGAGATTGGCGACCAGTTCTTCGAGCGAATGGCAGCCGACGAAGTTTTTGCCGGCGGCGCGGCCGGCGATGAGGTGATCGACGACGCTGGTGGTGCGGTTGAAGACGGCGATTTTGTAGCCCCGGCTCTCCATATTGAGAGCGAGGTTTTCCCCCATTACGGCGAGGCCGATGAGGCCAAGATCACAATCGTTGGGCATGGGAATTTGGGGCGAAAATGGAGGTGCGAATCAGCCGGTGACGGGCCAGGGGGGCTGGGCCGGCAGATAACGGTCGAACTCGGCGAGCAGTTGCTGTTGGTAGGCGCCGGCGAACATTCCTTTCAGGAAGCGTTCGATTCCTTCGTCGAATAGGCGCTGCCAGCTTGCTTCTTCGTGGCCAGGGTTGATCGGGAAGAAGAGGGCGTTGTTAGCGATTGCGGCTTTGTGGTCGCCGGGGGCGTCGCCAATCATGAGCGTGTGATTGGCGGGATAGTTCTTGGCGACGGATAGGATCTCTTTCTTGGAACCGACCTCCTGACCACAGATGGCGGCGACGAAGCGGTCGATGCCGTGCTCTTCCCACTCCCGCTTGAGCGCTTCTCCGGGGGTGGCGGAGCAGACGATCAGGTCGGCGCGGCCGGTGAGCTTTTCCAAGCATTCGCGGACGAAGGGGAAGGGGGGGACGCCGCGGACGAAGGCTTCGACCGTATCGTTGACGGCGGTGGACCAGGCGAGGGCCTGTTTCAAATCAGGGTCGCTGGTCTGGGCGACGGCTTCTTTCAGGGCGGGATTGCCGAGGCGGGTTTCGGTTTGGACCCACTTGGCAAGGCCGGGGGGGACCGAGATTTTTACGCCACGGGCGCGGACCTCGGGGCGTTTTTGGAGCCACTCGAGGGTTTCGATGAGGGCGGGAAAGCGGTTGATGCCGCGGCTTTTGCTGTAGAGGTTGACGAACTCGCCGGCCTCGCGGGCGTATTTGCTGACGCCTTGGAGCTCGTAGCTGTTGATGATGTTGGGGATGAAGCACTCTTTGTGCTTCAGTTCCATAGTGTCGAACGCGCAGCCGTCGGAGTCGATTCCGACCAGGAAAGAGTGTTTGGGTTCGAGAGTGAACATGCGGCGAGGCGAGGGAGCGGATCCGGGGGAAGATGGTGAAAGTCGCGGCAGGCGAACGGGCAAATCGCCGCTGGGCGCGGGAAACGGCCGGTCCGAACCTCGACACCCGGTTCAGACCAAAGACCGTTGTAATCGGCAATTCACGCTGCGGCAACCCACGCGCGCCGATCCTGTGTTTTAGCGGACCAGGCCTCGTCGGCGCAAGTAGAACGAGACGAGTTGGTTGACCGCTAAGTCGTTGCGGGCGAGGAGGTAGCTCATTCCGCGGCGGTTGCAGAAGATGCGGGCGCCGTCGACGAAGGCGTCGAGGGTGCGCTTGTAGCGGGCGATGAGGGGGGCGCTGGTGGTGATTTCGGCGATGTCGCGGTCTTCGCAGTCGACGAGGCGGAGGTCGCCTTTGAGGTCGGGGTCGATCTCCTCGGCGGAGAGGACCTGGATGACGTAGACGTCCATTTCGCGCGAGACGAGGTAGCGGAGGGCGGCTTCGTAGCCTTGCTTGTCCATGAGGTCGGTGATCAGGACCAGAACGCCCTTGCCGGGATTGCGGAGGCAGAAGTTCTTGACGCCGTCCGCGAGGGAAGCGGTTTCGCCTGGCTCAATCGATTCGAGATGGCGGATCATGCGCCAGAGGCTCTTACGGCCGCGGAAGATGGTGGAGGGACCGCGGAGGGGCTGACCGAGGGTTTCGATGCGGACGCGGTCGGCGCGGACCAGGCCGATGAAACCGAGGGCGGCGGCAAGTTGGCGGGCATATTGGAGCTTGGTCGGATTGCCAAAGTCCATCGAGGCGCTGGCATCGATGAGGGCGTAGAAGTGAAGGTCTTCTTCTTCCAGGAATAGTTTGAGGAAGAGGCGGTCGAGGCGGGCGTAGGTGTTCCAGTCGATGAAGCGGAGGTCGTCGCCGGCGACGTAGTTGCGGAAGTCGGCGAATTCGACGCTTTGGCCCTTGCGATTGCTCCGCCGCTCGCCTTTCATACGGCCGCGGAAGATACGGCGAGTGACGAGCTCGAGCTTTTCAAGCTGAGCGAGCAACTCCGGGGAGAGAAGCGGGGCGGTAACGGTGGACATGGGGAAGGAAGATGGGTGCTGACGTCCGGCGTTAACCGCCGGGGCCGACGAGGATTAGGCGCTGAGGTGGTCGGGGCGGTCCATGCCGAGGGCGTGGCGTTCCTGGTTAGGCTAGCCCAGCGAGGAAGCGGCCGCAAGCAAGGAGGGCGGCGGGGTGGCGGGAGTTCTGCGCGGTGTGGCCGAGTGGCTGGATTGGATTTGTTTTTCGATTCCAAGCGAACCAACGGGGGTTGGCTTGCGAATAAAGGGCCGGAGGGTCGGGGAAATCGGAGCGATGGTTACGATCGGCAAGGTTTCTGGCACGGGAAGGAGAAAAAGGGGGAGTTGGGGGCGGAAAATTGCGGGAAAATCGGTGGCCGGGGGCGGTCGGGTCGTTGCGAAACCGGGGGCCGTTCATTTAACTAGAAGAATGGCCCGTCGCAGGGGGAGGGGTCGTGGTACGTGGAAAAACAGGCGCTCGCTATGTCTTCATTGCCCGCTCGTGATTCTTGGTGGCGATATCGCCGAACGTCGAAGGACCCGGGCCGGCGGCGGCCCGGGCGGGACCGCGCGGCGTTGCAGTACCGGTCGAGCGTGGAGACGCTGGAATCGCGGATGATGCTGGCGGCGCCCCAGTTGATCGGGATTCCGACTGCCGTGACGGTGCAGTCGCTGGCGCCGTTGCAGGTGCCGATCGATGGATTCGATGCGGACGGGGACGCATTGACATTCAGCGTGACCAGCACGAATCCGAACATCGTGGCGGAATATCGGACTGGGCGGAGCCTGGTGTTGAACGTGACGCACACGGGGACGGGGCCGAGCGATCCGTCGTTTAGCGGGCGGATGGTGTTTCAACTGTTTGAGGACTTGGCGCCGCGGACGTCGGGAGCGATCGCGGGACTGGCGGCGGATGGATTTTATGACGGGCTGACGTTTCACCGAGTGATATCCGGTTTCGTGATCCAGGGGGGATCGCGTACTGGCGATGGACTGGCGGATGCACAGGTCCCCGATTTTGACGATGAGTTTCATTTCGACTTGCAGCACACGGGCGTAGGCCTGCTGTCGATGGCCAAGTCGCGCGACGACAGCAACGATAGCCAGTTCTTCGTAACGGCCGCACCGACGCGGCACTTGGACTCGAATCACTCGATTTTTGGTCGTTTGGTCGAAGGGGAGGATATCCGGCAACTCATCGACAAGGTTCCGAAAGACGGCAACGACGTTCCACTGTCCCCGGTCCGGATCACCTCGGCCCAGGTGATTCAGGACACTCAAAACCGGGTGCTTACGGTAAAGACCGCCGCGAATTCCGGGAGCGGGACGGTGACCGTTACCGTCATGGATGCACAGGGTCAGACGGCGACGCATTCTATCAACGTGACGGCGGCGGCGGACAACACTCCTAACGAGCCGTTTCTGAACAAGCTCGATCCCGCGTTCGTGGTTCCGGGATCAGGCCCGGCATCGTTTCAGATTTCGGCACGAGACGTGGACGGGGGGGCGATTTTCTACTATGTTCGCGACGCAAATGGAAATCTAAGTCAGAACTTCACGATCGATAAGTCCACCGGCCTGCTTACGCTGCGCGCCCCTTCCGCGACCACCGGCTTCGAGCGGGTGGAGGTGATTGCCTCGTCGTTCGACAATCTGTTGGACTCAAGCGGTCGGGTGCGACGAGGTGGTAACGGAGCTGAATTGCCCTACGACGCGCAGATTGTGCCGGTCTATTTCAATGGCACGAAGCCGATTGCACCCACAATTGATTTATTGGCATCCTCCGACACGGGGAGCAGCACGACGGACAATTTGACGTCGAAGAACAATCAGGACGCGAATAATCGGCTGGAGTTTCGCGTTTCGAATGTGATTCGGGGGAGCCGTCTGACGGTCAATGTCGATGGGGCGACGATTTTCGACCAGGTGGTTGACGTGGACAGCGTCACGGTGCGGACGAACGGGAGCAGCAAGCTGGCGGACGGGGCGCATTCGATTGCGGCGTTTTATCGGGCCAGCAGCACGACTTTGAACGGGACGCAGCCGGTAACGAACACGGTTGAAAGCAACATTGGCTCGATTAACTTTACGGTGGATTCCACCGGGCCGGAGCTGACGGGGACCGGCAATGGGGAAGGGGTGCCCGGCGTTGCATTTAGCCGCGATTTGGGTTCGCCCGAGGAAGGGGCGGGAGGCTTGCGGTATGAATTGGTATCGCCTCCGACGGGAGCGACGATCGACGCGAACACGGGAGTGATATCGTGGACGCCGACGACGAGCCAAGTTGGGACCCGGACTTTTCAGGTGCGCGGGATCGACAGGGCGGGGAACGCGACCAACAGAAGTTTCGACGTGGTAGTGACCACGCCGCCTTCGCTAGGGACGCTGCCGGATCGCGGAGTGGTGGCGGGAGTGAATTTGACGTTCGAGATTCAGGCCTCGGATGCGGACCTGCCCAACGACGCGCTCACCTATTCGATCGTGGGCAATTTGCCCGAAGGGGCGACATTCGTTCCCAAGGCGGGGAACCCGAATGTGGCGGTGTTTTCCTGGACCCCGACGCCGGCCCAGTCTCCGAATGAGTACACGATTCAGGTTCGTGTCACCGATCAACTGGGGGGGACGGATACGAAATCGTTTAAGATCTTCGTGGCCGAGCCGAAACCGCCGTCCCTATTGGGCATCGCAAACTTTGACATTGCCGAAGGCACTCCGTTACGCATCACGGCCGTGGCCAACGACGAGAACCTGCCGTTTGACAAGCTAACCTACAGTCTGGCCGTCAAGCCGGACGGGGCGACGATCAACGCGGACACTGGACAGATCAACTGGACCCCGAGCGAGGCGCAAGGGCCGGGGAATCACCTGTTTCGCGTACGCGTGACCGATTTATTCGGGCTGTTTGCCGAAACGGAGTTTTCGGTGGCGGTGAGCGAGATCAATACCGGTCCGCAGTTGGCGCCGATATCGACGAAGTCGGTCAATGCTGGAGAGGAGCTCAAATTCGTCGTGCAAGCGAGCGACGCGGACTTGCCTGCGCAGGCGTTGACGTTCAGCTTGGGGGCGGGAGCGCCTGAGGGGGCGACGATCGATCCGGCGACGGGGGAATTCAAATGGACGCCGGCCGCGGGTACGCCGAAGGAGGTATCGATCAAGGTTGTGGTCAGCGACGGAGCGTTGACCGCGGAGCGGATGTTCCAGGTGAACGTGAATTTGCCGCCGGAACTGGGGGCGCTGCCGGGGATCACGCTGGACGAAGGGACTACGCGGAGCACGCAGCTTAGTGCGACCGATCCGAACGGGACCAGCGACACGTTGACGTATTCACTGGTGGGTAGCGTGCCCGAGAACCTGACGGTTTCGCCGACAGGATTCTTGCGTTTTTCGCCGACGGAAGCGCAAGGGCCGGGGAGCTATTCGTTTACGGTAAGGGTGACGGATCAGGGGGGTCTGTTCAGTGAGCGGACGGTGTCGGTGACCGTGAACGAAGTCGACTCGCCGCCGGTGATCGCGGCGATCGAGAACCGGAACGTCAATGAGGGGGGGACGGTCGAGTTTGTGGTGAGCGGGTCGGATCCGGACATTCCAGCGGCGGCGACACCGCCGGTTTTCAGCCTGGGGGCGGGAGCGCCCGTCGGGGCGACGATCGATCCGGCGACCGGGGCGTTTCGCTGGGCAACGAACGAAAGCCACGGGCCAGGGACGTTTCCGGTGACGGTGCGGTTGACGGACGCCGGCGGGAAATTCGCGGAACGGACGTTCAATATCACCGTCGCGGAGTTGAATACGGCTCCAACGTTGCAGCCGATCGACGCGCAATCGGTGGATGAAGGGGCGCTCGTGACGTTTACCGCGCGAGCGACGGACGTCGATTTGCCGGCGCAGGGGATCCGGTACAGTCTGGGACCGCAGTCGCCGGCGAACGCGCGGATCGACGCGGTGACGGGAGTGTTCACGTGGATCCCGAGCGAGGCGCAGGGGCCTTCGATCACCAATATTTCGATAATCGCGACCGACGGGGGGGGGCTGTCGGCGACGACGGTGGTGTCGATTACCGTCGCGGAGGTGAACGAATCGCCGGTGTTGGGGCCGATTGCCGATCAGAGCGGGAACGCGGGAGAAATGCTGCGGTTCTTTGTGGGGGGAATGGATTCCGACTTGCCGGCGAATGGTTTGACCTATGAGCTGGTGGATGGTCCGGCTGGGGCGACGCTGGATCCGGCGACGGGAGAATTTGTATGGAACGTGCCATCGACGCAGACGGCGGGGGATGTGCTGGCGACGGTGCGTGTTTTAGACGCGGGCGGATTGAGCGCCGAGCAGACGGTGCGGATCGGGGTGCAGGATTTTCAGTCGACGGTGGTATTTGCGATTAATGTCCCGGGAACGGGGTTCTTTGGGCAACGTTTGTTTGGATTTGACCCGTCGCCGAATCGGGTGCAGTTCGCCCAGGCGATCGCGGTGGACACCGATTTGTTGGATCGGGTGGGGACGCCGACAACTCCGGCACTCGATACGACCGCGGTATCGGCTTCGATTGGGCGGATCCAGGCTGGGGGCGAGGTGGCGCCGGTAGAGGAAGAGAACCCGTCCGCGGCGCGGCGCGGAGGTCGGAACACGGGGAGCGAGGTCGAGCGGGCTCGGTTCGAGCAGGAAGTCCCGGCCGAGAGCGGCCCCGAGCTTTCCAGTCCATTCGAGGATACGGACGAGCCAAGGATGCGCGGTTCCGCCGTGCCGGGGGACAAGTCAAATCGTCAGTCGTCCGTGCCGTCCGACGGACGAGGTAGCTCAGACGTATCGTTCGTGGCGCCGGCGTCGGCGGACGGGACAAGGGAAAGCGCCATCGAGGACATGGTGTTTTTCCAACGGGAGATCGCGCGGGAGCGGGTCGATCGGGCGTTGGAGCGATTTGTCGAGCAAAATGACTCGACGGGGTCGGACGCGGTGAGTGGAGTTCGTGACGGAAATGCCGATGCCATGGCCCTGTACGTTGCCGGAGGGTTGGCGCTGGGAGGGGTGGTGGTGCGAGGCTCGCGGGGGCGGCAAGCGGAACCGATCGACGCCGCCGGGGGGTCAAACGCACGACACAAACGGGCAACTCTGGCCAACGGGAAATTGGGCTGGAAGTGGCGCTTCTGGGAGTAGAGCGGATGCCACAGGCAGCGGTCGGGGACGCTAGGCGGGGCTGAGGTTCAAACGCTCGCCACAGCGAAGGACATGGTAGGGCTGGCTCAGCCGTTCGCATTCGGCGACGAACTCGTCTGGCGGTTCGGTGTTGAACTCGAACATCTCGTAGTGACAGGGGATGACCATTCTGGCGCCGATTTCGCGGGCGAGCGCCGCTGCTTCACGGCCCCAAAAATTGCCGGCGACGCGGCGTTCGGGTCGGCGGCCGTTGATAGGGAGTAGCGCGAGATCCACGTGGAATGTACGGAGGAGGTCTACCTGCGCGGGGAAGGGGATGCAATCGCCGCTGTGGTAGAGCGTGAGGCCGGCGGCTTGAATGACATAGCCGAGGAACTTGCAACGGCCGCGCTCGTCCCGTTCGATGGTCTCGTGGGCCGCCGGGAGGGCGTAGATGCGCCAGCCGGCTACGTCGGCGGACTGGCCGTCGGTAAGACCTACCGGCCAGTCCGGGGGAGTCCCCAGTCGCTCGGCGACGAACGATCGGTTGGCTTCCGGAGCGACCATTTGTAGTTTCGGGTTGGCGGCGCGCAGGGGGATGAGGGTTTCGGCGTCCAGATGGTCGGTATGGTTGTGGGAGGAGGTGACCACGTCGACCAGGGAGAGTCGAGCGGCGTCGATCGGGCGGCGGGTCATCCGCACGTGCGGTTTGTCGGTGGCGGCGTACTTGTTCGTCAGCGATTCAGAAAGATAGGGATCCAAC
>JALHPA010000072.1 GCA_022842745.1 Pirellulales bacterium | reverse complement strand
GCTCTTCCGATCTAGAAAGAACAGCAGTTCGAGCAAGGCGTGCATCCACCCGCCGGCTCTCGATCGGGTGCGAAACTCCGCCGCGGCTTCGACGGACGACTCGAGCCGGGAGTGCAGCCTGCGGGCCAGATCCAGCAGGGCCTCACGCGAACTGGCCGCCGCGGCGTCCAGGGACGATCCGGCCAGGCCGGCTTCCAGTCCCGCCGCGCGAGCGGCGCCCTGCACGATGCTTTGGGACTCGGCCAGGTCGGCTTCGCTGATTCCCAGTTCAGCGGCCGAGATCCATTCTCCGGCGGCAAGTTGCTCGCGCCACTGCTCGGCCAGGGCCTTTCCCGCCCCCACTCCGCCGGCGATGACCAACGGCGCAAGCCCTCTCGCTCTGGCCAACGGCGCCAAACGCACCAGAGTCCCGAAGGAGTTGGCGACGCGCAAAAAGGCGGCGAATGGTCCGCCTCCCCACCGCGCGGAGACCTGGCGTAGAAGCCGCGAGCGCCAGACTTGTCGGCTGCCGCGCAATTGGTCTTCGATGCGAGACAAAACTCCCTTGAACAACCGATCGCGTTCGGCGGAAATCGCCGCCTCCAACGGATCGAGCAGGGTCAGATTTCGCGAAAAGTCCTCTTCCAGGTCAGCCAGGAACCAATCGACCTGGTCGAGGGCATTGGCCCGTTTGATGCGGTGGCTGGCCCGGTGGGTCAGCTCCGCGGTCAGGAATTGCAACAAGCTGGCAAATTCTCCGTCGACGGGTTGACCGCTGGCGCGCCGCTCCAGCGCATACTCGCTGTCCACGCGAAACACCACCGGCACCCGAAACCCCGACGCTTCCAAGTGCCGCTGCCAATCGGCGCGGATATCGGCATCGGTCCGGCTGTGTGTCTGAATGAATAGAACTTGTCGTCCTGGCGCATGAGCGAGCAGCTCCGCAGCGACCGCCTGGGTTTTGTATTTCTGTGCGGTGGCTACGTGGAGGAGCACGTCGCACTTGGGGAGCAGCCGCCTTAACAGTTGGCGATTGCGATTGTCGTCGCTTGCGCCGCGCGGATCGATGGCTTCGGTGTCGGGGTCGGGACAATCGACCAGAATCATCTGTTCGAGCAACGGAATAGGGAGCGCCACCTGTTCCGGCAGATCGTCATCCAACTCAAGAAACGAGGGGTCGACGGTGGGATGGTGAATAACGACCGGGCGACGGGTCGTGGGTCGTTCAACGTCGCCTGCGGCGCTCACTTTGCGGCCGACGATTGCATTTAACAAGGTGCTCTTGCCGGTTCCACTTCCTCCGACCAGTCCGATTACCAGGACCTGGTCCAGACGCGCTTGCAACGCCTGCAACTGGGAAGCCACGCGCGACCACAAAGCGCGCGCCCGCCGGTAGGGGGGCCAGTCCGGCAATTCCGACGTCCAGGTCCCGAGGTCCCGAAGCAGGCCGTCGAATTCGGCCATCGAGCGTTGTTCGATCCAGCGCGGGTCGGTCGACATGGTTTGGCTTGCTATGCCCGGCTGGCAGGGCCGCACGGTCTCAGTCTGGCAACGTATTTGAATGTCGCTTGGAACGTGCGAAACCGCGACAGGTCGGACTGTCCGTTGGACCGGCGCTAAGCGACAAACGCCAAATAATAGAATACCCAACCCGTCAGTGCGGTCATCGCCATTTCGAACGCCGCCAGCCAGCCCCAGCGGCGGTGGCGGCTGCTATACGGACCTGGTCCAGGTGGATCCGGAATTTTCCGCAGCCCCTGCACAATCACGAAGATCCAAAGCAGCGCCGTGGGCACCGCGAAAAACAGATGCAGGATCAGGCTAGGCATCACCCAGGTCGAGTAGTAAGGCGAGGGGGACGCCAAGGCGTTCCAATCGGTATACAGGCGCAGATCGACCTCAAAAACGGCGACCGTCGCCAAGAGCACCGCGCCGAGCACTAGTTGGATTCGTTTGTGCAGCGCGTAACGGCGGTGAACCTTGACCTGATAGATGCTGTAGCCCAATACCGGCAGCACCAAGAACATGGCTAAAAACACCACGTCGAGCATCAAACTGGCGCGCGTTCCCAAAAAACCCGGCATCGATCCGTTCCCTGGTCGGCGATAAAGTTCACTCGCGCGGCGGCCACGGCGCTGCGCGGAACGTGAAATTTCCTCAAATATCCCATATTCCTGTCGGTCCGGGCAGCGGGCGCCGCTTGAATCCGAGTCCGTCGCCTGGCGCGATTGGATCCGAATCGATCCATCCACCGACCAAGCACCAGCAGGCCGGCTTACTTCGACAGGAAATTGCGACCTTTTAGCCAGGCGATGCAGTGGGCGGGCCAGGTGGACAGGACCGGATCATTGGGGGCCAGACCGAAGCCGTGTCCCCCTTTCTCGTAGATGTGCATTTCCACAGGGACGCCCGCTTTTCGCAGGGCGAGATAGAACAGGACGCTGTTCTCGGCCGCCACCGCCGCGTCACCTCCCGTATGCACGAGGAAGGTTGGCGGCGTGTCGCGCGTAACCTGAGTTTCGTTCGACAAGCTGGCCAGAAGCTGCGGATCGGGGTTCGGGCCGAGTAGGTTGTCGCGGGAACCCTTATGCACATACTGGGTGTTCAGGGAGATCACGGGATACACCAAGATCAGGAAATCGGGTCGGCAGCTTACCCGGTCGATAGAATCCTTGGCATTGGAGTCGCCTTGATCAAAGTGCGTGCCCACCGTCGAGGCGAGATGTCCGCCGGCGGAAAAGCCCAGCACTCCAATCCGCCGGGGATCGATTTTGTACTTCTCGGCATTTGCCCGCGCGAAGCGCACGGCCCGTTGTGCATCCTCCATGGGAGTCGGGTGTCCGTATCCCATGTTCCGGTGGCGGTACTTGAGGACAAAAGCCGCGATTCCCTGCGATCGCAGCCACTCGGCGATGTCGCGTCCTTCATGACCCATTGCCAAGCCGCCGTAACCGCCGCCTGGGCAGACTACGACAGCGGCTCCCGTGGCCGATTTGGGATCGGGGAGGGTAATTGCCACATTCGGCTTGTCGTTGTCGGTGGTTCCCTTGGCGCGGGGCGCTCCCTGGGGCCACAAAAGTTCGATCGTTGCGTCGTCGGCGACCGCATTTCCCGCCAGCATCCACGTCATGGCAAACAGTAACCACGCAGTAATCGAGACCCGCGGCGCAGGGAACAAGATCGACATGTCCAACCCCGAGTGGATTCTAGAGGGAATTTTGACCAAGGAAACGTCGCCGGGCTGCCAGCACGGGCCGACAGGGAGTATTGTCGCAGAATGGGTCTCGCTGGGACAAGGCGCCCGACCCTGGCTCTGGCGAGTAGCTGCGTTTTCAGCGAGTGTCCTGGATGAATAGCCGTTTCTTGAAAGCTTCGGTTTACCGTCGAGCCTGTCGGCTGTCTGGCGAACGATCTTGACCCAATTTTGCGATTCTTCTTATACTCCCCGCCCGTCGTCCATTTGCGCGCATGACGCGCGCTCAGAATTGGCGACGTTTACGCCCGCAAATTTTTCGGTTTAGGGAGAAACCGTCATGACCCAAGATAACGCCATTGAGGGAGCGACGACCGAGCGGATAGGCGACTTGCCGGTCGTCCGAGGAGGGGGAACAAACCCAGGGCGCGGTTGGCGGCGCAGTGTTTTGGCTCTGCTAGCGGCTATCTGCGTGGTAACCGTGGCCGTCGCCATCAAGGCCATTGGCGGCCGAGTAAGTGCTTCCGCGGAGGACCAGTCGCAACCCAGCGCGCCGAACAAGCGCTCGGCGCCGGCCTCCAAAAAGAGCGCCGTCCGTCTCGCCAACGCCACATCGCCCGTCGCGGGGGGCGATGGCCAAACGGCGCCCCAGATCGTTGCGATTGTGAATGGCGAGGAGATTCAGCGTCAGGAACTGGCCCGCGAATGCCTCAAAGTGTATGGCAATGAGGTGCTGGAGAGCCTGGTGAACAAGCGGCTGATCCTGCAGCACTGCGAGCGCCGCCAGATCCAGGTCACGCGGGACGACGTGAACGCGGAAATTGCCCGCATGGCCACGAAATTTGGCCTGGCAACCGATCAGTATTTGAAAATGCTCAAACAAGAGCGGGGCATCAAGCCTGAGCAGTACGCCAACGAGATCGTGTGGCCCATGCTGGCCTTGCGACAGTTGGCCCGCGACCGGATCGTACCATCGGCCGCGGAGGTCGATGAAGCGTTTGAAGCCCAATATGGCGAAGCGGTCAAATGCCGGATCATCGTGCTCGACGATTTGGAAAAGGCCCGCGTCGTCCAAGCCGAAGCGGCCGCCAAGCCGGACGATTTTGGTTCCCTCGCGCGCAGCCATTCGAAGGATCCCAGCCGCAGCATGAATGGCATGATCCAGCCGATCCGCCGTTTTGTGGGGGACAAACGCATTGAAAAGGCGGCCTTTGGGCTGCAAGAGAATCAGGTCTCGGCGGTCATTCCCGTCAAGCTGGAAACGGCCAATACCGCGGCATCCGCGCCCACTCAGTACGTGATTCTGAAGTGCGAAGGACGCCTTCCCGCCTTGAAGGTGGACCGCGAAAAGGTCGACGCGCGGTTGAAGGAAGCCATCGTCGAACGCAAACTGCGAGCCGCCGCCGCCCAGATATTCGAACAACTACAGAATGAGTCGAAGCTCGTTAACGTCTACGGGGATCCGAAGCTCCGCCAGGAGATGCCGGGGATCGCGGCGGTCATCAACGACCAGCGAATCACCGTGCGCGAACTGTCCGATGAATGCGTCGCGCGACATGGCGTCGAGGTTCTCGAAGGCACGATCAGCCGGCGGTTGCTGGAGCAGGCGCTTAAGAGCCGCAATCAGGAAGTGACCGGCGCCGAAATCGACGCCGAAGTGGCTCGCGCGGCGCTCGCGATGGGACACAAGTCCGCTGCGGGAGAGGCGGATGTCGAGTCGTGGCTGAAAGACGTGACCGAGAAGCAAGGGCTGCCGGTGGATGTGTACCGGCGCGATTCGGTTTGGCCGTCGGTGGCGCTTAAGAAACTGGCCGGCGACGCCAAGGTGTCCAACGAAGACTTGAAGAAGGGTTACGAGGCCAATTATGGGCCGAGAGTGCAATGCCGCGCGATTGTGCTCACCAACCAGCGCCGAGCCCAAGAAGTGTGGGACCAAGCTGCGAACAATCCGACGGTTGAATTCTTCGGCCAACTTGCCGAGCAGTATTCCGCCGAACCGGCCAGCAAGGCACTGCACGGCAAGGTTCCCCCGATACAGCGCCACGGCGGCCAGCCGTTGCTGGAAAAAGAAGCGTTTTCTCTTAAGCCGGGCGAAATCTCAAGCATCGTCCAGATGGGCGACAAATACGTGATCTTGTTCTGCGAAGGATTCACGAAACCGACCAAGGTCAGCTTTGAAGAAGTTCGAGCGGACATCCTGGCCGATTTGCAAGAAAAGAAGCAACGGATCGCCATGGCCGAGACCTTTACCAAGATCAAGGAGAATGCCCAGATCGACAATTTCCTGGCTGGGACCATGCAGTCTCCCACCAAGAAAGCGGGGCACTCCCAGGAATTGCCGGCGGACCCACGGGGCGCGAAATCCGCAGCCCGCCCAACCGCCGCGCGGTCCAGCGCTCCGGCCCGCTAAACCGCCATTCGAGCGCGAGCACCCGTGGCAACTAGAACCTGGGCAATGGCAAATCGCCGGCGAACTTAATGGCCGCGATTCCGAGAACCAGCGCGAGAATGCGATTCAGCCACCGGTTCTTAAGCCGCCGACTTCCCAGTTCGGCGCCGATCACTCCCCCGGCGATTGCCGCCAGTCCGAGCCACGCTCCGTCCAGGGGAATTTTCTGAACGGCAGTGTACTGTCCCAGCAGTCCTGCCGACGAGTTAATCAAAATAAACGGCGCCGTCATTCCGGCTGCGTCGCGGGTGTCGCGTACCCAGCCCGTGAACAACACCAGTGGGCTGAGAAAGATCCCGCCCCCAACGCCGGTCAGTCCTGACAACAGGCCGATGGCGGCTCCGGAGGCCAAAGCGGCGGCGCGAGGGATGGGCCTCGATTGCCACCCTCCCGGACGCGCGTCGAGAAACAGTAATCGGGCCGCGGCAAACAACAGGACCAAGCCGACGATGGGTCGGTAATAGATTCCTGGGAGTTCAATGCCGCCGCCGAGAAACGCCAGGGGCGCCGAGGTCGCCACGAATGGCCGGACCTTGGAAAAGTCCAGCAGCCCCTCGCGGTAAAACTTCCACGTGACCAGGCTGGCAACCATGATATTCAGAACTTGGGCGGTTGGTCGCATCACGTCCGGCGCTACCCCAAACAGGGCCATTGCCGCCAGATATCCCGACGCGCCTGCGTGACCGACCGATGCGTACAGAATCGCAACGGCAAAGATCAGTATCCCGAGGCTAATGATGGTGGCGGCGGTCATTCATCCTCGGGGGGCAGATCCTCAGCGAGCGCCTTCCGATCGACCTGACGCCTCGACCACAGCCGGCAGGGTTTGCCGCGGACAATGGCAAACCGATCGCTAATCGGTTGGGGCGGGCAGAGCGACGGATTCGTCCAGTCTGCTCGCGAAGGTTCCGATTCTAGCTGGATCGCCGTTTTAGAGGCAGTTGGAGAATCCAGGTTGCTCCGGTCCGGTCAACCGCGTGGACCGAATTGGATGGCTGGACCGCCGGTTTGCGGAATCGCAATGCCGGTTTACAATAAGTTGAGCTTTGATCCGACGATAAAGATTGCCTGGACGTTCCAACACCCGGCCGGCCTATGAAGATGCATGTCCTGGCGATTTTTTGGCAGCGAATTTTTTTGGCGACATGCGCTGTCTGGCTGCTAGAGTCCGCTGTGTTTGCGCAAAACACGGCGACAGCCCCGGCCCCCGGCAAATCGTACGTGTTGGCGTACGCGCTGGTGGTCTTGTGCGTTCTCTTGGGACTTGTTGTGGTTTGTCGACCTGGCCGCCGCTCCAGCGAGCCGAAATTGCCCGATTTGGAGTAGAAAGGCTTCAGTGGATGCCGTCGAGCGGTGGACCAGCGACACCATTCGCCCATCGCCCCCCGTCAGGAGGTTTTTCTGGGTAAGGCCGCGGGAACTGCGGTCTGGTCCGGTTCGCGACTGGCGCCACGATCGAGAAAGTTTGGACGCTTGACGTTGGACGGTCCGCCTGCGGTCTTGGTCCGACGAATGCCGAAGAATTCGGCGATTCTCAGAACCACCGTCTCGATTTCGACCCGTTCCAGCTCGGGAAAAATCGGCAGGGCCAACGTTTCTTTGGCTGCGCGTTCCGACTCGGGTAGGCTTCCTTCGCCATAGCCCAACGCTCGGAAGCACTCCTGTTGGTGAAGCGAGATCGGGTAATAGATTTCCGTGCCGACCTTGGCTTGCGCCAGATACTGCCGAAGCGCGTCGCGCCGGCCGTTGGGTACTCGAATGATGTATTGGTTCCAGACATGCCTGCGCTCGGGCAGACATCGCGGCAGCGTAAGGACCCGCGACAGACCGCTTTCCTGGAACATCTGGTGGTAGAGTTCGGCGTTAGCACGTCGCCGATCCGCCCAACCTTCCAGTCGTGGCAGCTTGACGTTCAGGACCGCGGCTTGCAACGTGTCGAGCCGGCTGTTGATTCCCACAATTTGATGGTGATAACGGGGCTCCATGCCGTGCGTTCGCAGCAGCCGCAGCCGGTGGGCCAAGGCGTCGGTGTTGGTGGTCATTAGCCCGCCATCCCCAAACCCTCCCAGATTCTTGGTCGGATAGAAGCTAAAGCAGCCAACGGCGCCGATGCTTCCTGCCCGCCGACCCTTGTATTCCGCACCAATCGCTTGGGCGGCGTCTTCGATCAGGGGAATGTTGTGCCGCGTGGCCATTTGCCGCAACGGTTCCATGTCGGCGCATTGACCGAACAAGTGGACCGGCATAATCGCCTTCGTGGCGCGCGTCAATCGCGAGGCGGTGAGCTTGGGATCGAGATTGTATGACTCCGGGTCGATGTCGACGAACACCGGCATTGCCCCCAGGCGCCAGACAGCGCCGGCCGTCGCAAAGAAGGTGTAGCTGGGCAGGATGACTTCATCCCCAGGGCCGATTTCCAAGGCCATCAATGCCAGCAGGAGCGCGTCGCTGCCGGAGGCACAGGCAATCGCGTGTTTGACGCCGCAGTACTCCGCGAGCGACTGCTCCAGGCGTTCGCAGTCGGGTCCAAGTATGAAGCGGCCGGAGTCGCAGACGTGGTCGATCGCGGCGCGAATTTCGTCCCTCAGGGGCGCATGCTGCCGGTTCATGTCCAACAACGGAACCGAATCTACGGGGACGCGCGAGGGAGCGGAATAAGGAGCAGAACTGGTATGCATCGACGAATCCCTTCGTGTTCTGGGCGGTTGGCGACCGGGAACTCCATTCCCGGTCGACTCGGAGAGTCAAATCACTTCGCCACGCGGGTAGCGGAGGGCGGCAACCGGGTCGAAAAGGTAAGCCGATCGCGAGCCGCAGTCAATACCGGCCAGGAACTGGATTTCACCGATGGGAGGGAGGTTTTGTGGCCGCAACGCGATCCCTTGTTGGGGCGGCCCATTCACCATAAAATCCTCTCCGTTCGGAGGTTGTGCAGGGAAGCGGGTTTCAGCAGCCAGGCGCCATTTTTGGGGCAAACAGGACTTGGAAAATTGGCCCGCCTGCTACCCGGATCCTGCCTTTCCCTAACTCAGGGCAACCGAGTGGCTTGGGGAACGATCGGTCGGGCACGCAATTCCGTGCGAGTTTTGCGGCATCCCGCTTCCTTCGCTTCGAGATATTTCGATTGGCGACGTAGCTCAGTTGGTTAGAGCAGCGGCT
>JALHPA010000071.1 GCA_022842745.1 Pirellulales bacterium | reverse complement strand
GCCACGTCCTGCAACGGGGAGCGTTTCAGCCTTCGTTCGGCCAACGAGCGATTGGGTTCTCCCTCGAAATCCAGAATGACGAAATCGGCCCCGGTGAACAGCACCTGTCCAAGATGGTAGTCGCCGTGGATGCGGATGCGGAGTCCGCCGAGCTTGCGGCCGACGATGATGCTGGCGGAGTCGAGCAATACCTTTTGGCTGGCCAACACGGCAGCCGCCAGGGGGCGCTGCGGCTCGGGAAGGTTGGGGACATGCTGCCGCAGGAGCTGCCATGTTTGCACGATCTGTTTGCGCAGGCCCTGATACATCGACCGCTGGCGCAGGACCGAAAACGGCTCGGGCAGGAAGGCCGGATCTTCCTGGGCGTTGGCGAGGGCCAGGTGGAGCTCTCCGGTCCGTTTTCCCAAGAGCGCGGCCCATTGGGAGTAGTCTCCCAAGATCTCCTGCTCGCTGTCCTGGAGCGGGGTTTGCGCTCGTTCGATTAAAGTTCCGCGCTTTTCCAGCGAGGAGGCCGCAGGGCCGGGGGGGCCGGCGAGCCGCCACTCCAGACAGCGCGCGATGCTGTCCAGAGCGTGCTTCCAGGCGGGCTGGGCGTCGGGAATGTAGCGGTGAAGAACGGCGAGGGTACAAGGCTCGGCATCGGCGCCGCCACGGTATTCCAGGTGTCCCAGGAGAGGGGGGGCAAGGGGACCGTTGTTGGACTGGGTGAGATGTCGGCCAATGTCGAGCTCGGGATTTTCACCCGGCTCGAGCCTCCGCAGCAGCTTGAGAATGGCGCGTTCGCCAAACGCGAAGGAGGAGTTGCTTTGGTCGGCCGACGGAGGAAGGGGGACAAGCGACTCGGCCGGTAGCGCTCGCAGCTCATTGATCTGTTTGGCCGGATGACCGGCGATTTCGCCGTCTTGCCCGCGGAGCTGGCGGCGATGGACAATCGCGTCGAGCAGGTCGGAGGCGAATTCGCCATCGAAGACCGCATCGTAGAGAAGGGCGGCGCGCTTCGAGGGACCGATTTCCACGCGGGTAAAGACCGCATCCGCAACGTCCGTCAGCAGGCGATCCGCCTGTTCTTCGGCCGCGAACGACAGGGGGACCGCGTAAACTTCGGATTCTCCGGCCGCGAAATCGATTCGCACCACCAGCAGGTGCGAGCGCCGCGCGCCCCCCTTGCCGATCGGAATGGATTCCAGCACGCGCACGGACTGCATTTCTCGGGCCTTGCCGCCGAACCAGCGGCGGGTGGGAAGCCAAACCGCGAGGCGCTTTTCAAGTTGGCTTATGCCTGCGCCGCGGAGCAGTTCGTCCCAGGATTCCTTGGCCCGCAAAGGCGTTTCAGAGCGCCGGCTTTTGGGGGTTGTCAAATCGAGCGATTCGCTTTCTTTGGAAGGAGTCTGCAAATTGAACCAATAGAAGGAGTGAGGACCTAACGTGAGCAGGTAGGGCTGTTTTCCGATCGGGGGAAACTTGGTTCTGCCAAACAACTCCCGGGGGCGGAGGCCCTCGAAGCTGCTGAGATCGAGTTCGACGTACTGGGCATAGCGGGAGAGATTGGCGGCGACCAACAATGTTGCATCGCGATCGCGGCGGAGAAAGGCCAAGACTTTATGATTGTCAGGCGCCAGCATCTCCAATTCACCCCGCCCGAAGGCCGGAAACTGCTGCCGGATGGCAATCAGCCGTTTCATCCACCACCAGAGCGACTGGGGATTGTTCCTTTGGTTCTCGGCATTGACCGCCTGGTAGGAATACTCGGAATCGGCGATGGAAGGCAGGTACAGCTTCTGCGAGCCGGCGCGCGAGAAGCCTCCGTTGCGATCGGCGCTCCATTGCATCGGGGTGCGCACGCCATTTCGATCGCCCAGGTAGATATTGTCGCCCATGCCGATCTCGTCGCCGTAGTAGATGACGGGAGTGCCAGGCAACGAGAATAACAGTCCATTCAACAGCTCAATTTTGCGGCGGTTGTTGCCCAGCAGGGGGGCCAGCCGCCGCCGGATCCCCAGGTTGATCCGTGCCTGCCGATCGTTGGCATAGACGCGGTACATGTAGTCGCGTTCTTCGTCCGTGACCATCTCGAGCGTCAGTTCGTCGTGGTTGCGCAAGAACGTGAACCACTGCGCCGTGGGAGGGATCGCAGGGGTCTGGTGCAGAATGTCGACGATCGGAAAGCGGTCCTCCATCTGCACCGACATGAACAACCTGGGCATCACCGGAAAGTGGAACGCCGCATGGCACTCGTCCCCGTCGCCGAAGTAGGCCACGGCGTCCTCCGGCCATTGGTTGGCCTCAGCCAGGAGCATCCGTTCCGAGTACTTGGAGTCGATATAAGCTCGCAATTCCTTGAGAAAGGCGTGCGTCTCGGGGAGATTTTCGCAATTGGTTCCTTCCCGTTCCACGAGGTACGGCACCGCGTCGAGCCGGAGTCCGTCCACACCCATTTTGAACCAGTAATCGACCGATTGGAGCAATGCGGCGCGGACGCGGGGATTGTCGAAATTCAAGTCGGGCTGGTGCGAATAAAAGCGATGCCAGAAATAGGCTTGCGCCACATGGTCCCAGGTCCAATTGGAAGGCTCGAAGTCCTGGAAGATGATGCGGGCGTCGGGATATTTTTGCGGTGAATCGCTCCAGACGTAAAAATCTCGCTGCCAGGTTCCGGGCTTGGCGCGCCTGGCCCGTTGGAACCAAGGATGTTGGTCCGACGTGTGATTCAAGACCAACTCCGTCACCACGCGAAGCCCGCGGCGGTGGGCTTCGTCCAGAAAACGCTTGAAGTCCCGCAAGGCGCCGTAGGCCGGATTGACGTCGCAATAATCGGCGATGTCGTAGCCGTCATCCTTGAGCGGGGAGGGGTAGAACGGCATGAGCCAAAGCGCGGTGACGCCGAGATCCTGCAAGTAGTCCAGCCGCTGGGTCAGGCCCGCGAAATCGCCGATTCCGTCATCCTTGCTGTCGAAGAACGAGCGGACGTGGAGCTGGTAAAAGACAGCGGTTTGATACCAGGGAGGGATCGGCGTGGACGCCGCTCCTTCGCTATCAACTGCCGGGGCCGCCGCCGGACTTCCTCGCCCGGTCGGCACGGACGCGCGGCTCGGCGCGGCGGACGAAGTTTGTTCCCGACCGGATGCGACGGATAGATCGGCCGTCTTGCCCCCTTCGATTGTCTCTTGAACTGACATGCCCATTCCTTGAGGTCGTTCGAGCGAAAATTTCGGATCAGAGCTGCGCCTGGCGCTTGTGGCCGCTATCAGAGCAAAACCTATTCCTGTCGGGAATCACGAGGATGGCTTCGATGTTGAAGCGATTCGCCCCTCGGTCCAATCAACGGCCCGACCAACGAGACTGAAAAATCAGGCGGTTTCGAGCCTGGCCGGAGACTTCAACACCTTTTCGATCGGCTATTTGAGGGTCGTGATCCAAATGAAAGGTTTTCCGTTTTCGTCGGCGCGAATTTCGTTTTTTAGCCCCGCCTGTCCCAAGAGCTGGCGCAGTACCTGCCTGTAGTAGGTTCGTTTGGCGGGGAGTTTGACCGGTTTGCCCAAGTCGATTTTGTGCTCGGCGAGCTTGGAGTGGTCGAAGAATAGCGGTACATCCAGTCGGGGACCGATAGCCTCAAGCGCCTCGGAGAGAGATACTCCTTCGATTTCGGCGTTGAGGAATTCGAAGAGCTTGGGAACCGATTCTTGTTCCGCTTTGGTGGCAGGCCAGCCGACTGGCCACGACTCGTCCGTTCCACGGCTGCGCACCACGCCGAACTCCAAATCTCCTCCGTCCAGCTTTCGGGGCGCCAGGATGGAGCCGGCCGGCCGCAAGAGGATCGCCAAGGCAGTGCCGCAGGACAATCCTTGTAGTTCGTCCCGCACTGGATCGTCGGCGGCAAGAGCGGCCTGGACCTGGCGATCGACGCGAGTCTCGATCTTCAGGGAAGCGGCGATTTTGCGAACACAATCCGTGGGCTTTAGTCCCCGGGTCGAGAAATCCACGGGATGGCTGAGATCTTGCGTCGCCCGCTCCAATTGCTCGGCGGTCAGGCCGAACGCGGTCTTCTTTTCGGTCACGCCGGCCACGCCGTTATTTCGCAACTCCTTCAACCAGCGGGCGACCCCTGCCCCGTCTCCCAAAGCGAACTGTCCCCCCGGCAGCAGCAAAGTACCGCGGGCATTGATGCGACCGACCACGTGATAGCCTGGAGCGGCTTTCGAGCCGCGGGCTGTGATTTTTGGCTCGTCACTGGGCTGGGCCGCCCGAATGCGGAGACTGGTCAGCCCTCGATCGGAGAGCGTCTGATACCACTTCTGTTGCAGCCCCAGTGGCAATTGCTTTTCAGCCGCCAATTCAAAATCGACGGACGCCTCGGCGGCTTGCGCTGATGGGGGAGGTCCCATCAGAAGCGAGTGACACACCAGGCAAGCGGCTAGCAAATTTGGCTTCATTCGAGTCTTCCGTCGCGGTGGGTAGCGTATTGCCGACCCCAATTGTACGTCGGTAAGAATGGAATCGGGGAGGCCGATGCCTGGCGGGGGTCTCCGCGGGTCGACGCTATCCGTTGTGCAGCGAGACGCGGTCGGTCCGGTTGGCCATTGCGGGCGGGACCCGATAGTATGATAAAGGAATTCCGGCTGTCTGTGCGTCGCCATTTCTACCCGCCGTCCCTTTTCCCTCGGCTTCCATGGGCGTTTACGACCGAGATTACTACCGGGACGAGTCTCGCGGCTTCGTGCTGGGGGGCGATATGTCCGTGGTATCGACCCTGATTCTGGTCAACGCGGTCGTTTTTTTGGTCGATGTTTTTTCGGACGGTCGATTAAGTTCCGGTTTGGGATTGCAGGCGAACATTCCGGTCGAACCATGGAAAATATGGCAGTTGGTTTCCTACGGATTCGCGCACGATCATCATCGAATCTGGCACATTTTGGGGAACATGTTCTTTCTGTGGCTGTTTGGGCGGGACGTGGAGTCGCTATACGGCAGAAAGGTGTTCCTGCAGCTTTACCTATCGCTGATCGTGCTCTCGGGGGCTGTCTGGGTGGGATGCGAGTGGCTTACGCACCGATCGGCGGTGATGGGCGAGATCCCGCCAAAGCTAATCGGCGCATCCGGCGGCGTGACGGGGATCATGCTGGTGTTTGTTTTGCACTATCCGACGCGAAAACTGCTGTTTTGGGGGGTTCTGCCGGTCCCGGTTTGGGCGTTGGCCAGTTTGCAGGTGCTGCAAGACATTCAAGGGGCCGTTTCCCGCACCGGCAACGTGGCCTATACCGCGCATTTGGGGGGAGCGGCGTTTGGATACCTGTTTTATCGGACCGGTTGGCAGTTGGGCCGGATTTGGCCTAGCGGGTGGAGTCTGTCGCGACTTAAGGCTCGCCCGAGTTTGAAAGTTCATCGGGAGGAGGAGGAGGACTTGGGGAGCGAAGTGGACCGGATCCTTGAGAAAATCAGTCGCGACGGCGAAGCCAGCCTGTCGAAGGCTGAGCGCCGCACGCTGGAACGCGCCAGCCGAAAGTACCAGCAGCGCCGCAATTGACGAAAGACGGCGGCACTTTCCCAGTTCCATCGCCAATCCTGGTAAACGCCCAGTTGGGCGAAATCGTGCGGCATCCGCCGATGTTCCTCAGGGGTTCGGATTCTTGGGTGCAGCGGAAAACCGCTTGCGCAGGCTGGCGCCGATCCATCCTTTGCGCCAGAAGAATCCCAATTCGGCGGCAAAGATCACCAGCATCGCAACCCAAAACCCCACGTATCCGAACCGCCAATTCAACTCCGGCATGTTGTACGGAGAAGCCCCGGTATTGAAATTCATTCCGTAGACCCCGGCAACAAAGGTCAAGGGAATGAACACCGTGGAAATGATCGTCAGGACCTTCATGATCTCGTTGAGCCGATTGCCCGCGCTGGAAAGGTACAGATCCCGCAGGTCGGAGCTGAGGTCGCGGTAGGTTTCGAGCAGGTCGATCAACTGGACCGTGTGGTCGTAGCAGTCGCGCAAGAATACGCGAGTGTTGTCGCTGATCAGCAGGATAGGGTCGCGGGCCAACTGATTGACCGCTTCGCGCGCCGGCCAGATCGCGCGGCGAATCTCCAGCAGGTCCTTCTTGATATCGTGGATCCGACTCAAGGTCTGTTTTTGCGGGCATTCGAGGACTTCGTCCTCCAGTACGTCGATCTGCTCGCCGTAGGTTTCCAGGACTGGAAAGTAGCCGTCGATAATCGCGTCTAGCAATCGATAGGCCAAATAGTCGCTGGTTTGGCTGGTAAGCGGACCGTGCGATCGCAATCGCTCGCGCACGGGTTCAAAGCTGTCTCCCGGCAGGTTTTCCTGGAAGGTCAGAACGTAGTTCTTTCCCAGGAAAATGCTGACCTGCTCGGTCTCGAGACGTTCGTGGCACTGGAACATCCGCATGACCACGAACAGTTGCCCGTTGTATTGCTCGACCTTGGGGCGCTGGTGCGTATGGACCACGTCCTCCATAGCCAGGGGATGGATATGGAACAGCGACGCCAGTTCCGAGAGGACCGCCGCGTCCCCCAGGCCGTCGACGTTGATCCACGTAACCGGCCACTTGTCCATGATCCCGCGCAAATCCCCCACCCGATGCACGGTCTGCTCGACCGCGCGCACATTGTCGAACGAAAACGTGGAAATGGTTGGGGTTTTGGCGTCGGGGGCAACGTGGATGCTGCCGGGCGCTGAACCGGGGGGGCCGTGGCGGCGAAAATGACGATGTTTCTTGCGGCCGCGGGCCATGCGAAATCCCTGCCGTTGGAGCGAATGAAAAGCGTGACCAGTACCGCGGCGGGTCCTTGCGCCGGCCCGGTCGTTCTGTAGGGTACAAATTGCCGCCATTGGCAACAACGGCCGTCTTGGACGCCTGCGCGGACCTGGCCCGGGGGAGAGGCGTCGGGCAGAGCCGGATTTCCGCGGATCATGGCCGCGAGGCGTCGCAAGGCCAACGACGCGGTTTATAATGACCGAAACCTTGATCACGAGACTTATGGGCAAATAGCGGAAATCATGCACCTTTTCCAAATGTTCGAGATTGGACGGCGCGGATGGGCGGGGCGGTCTCAAGCGGCCAGATGCTGGTTGTTTTGCGGCTTGGGCATCGTTGCCGCGGTGGCTCTCGGCAGGGCAGGCACGGCGGCGGGGCCTGCGGCGACCGGATTTGACCCGGAACCGCTGGTGGCGCTGTTTGAGTTGGTGGTCGACAACTCCAGTAACGACCCAGACTCCGCTCGGCAGTGCCTGTCGGTCTTGGCGGAAAAGACCCAGTCGGGAGAACTTTCCGGGGAACAGCTTGCCGCGCTACGACCCCGTTTGCAGCCGTTGCTCAACAAACTGCTGGCGGCGGAGAGCCATCCTTTGTATCTGGACGCGGCCCTGCTGGCGGCGAATTGGAAGGACCCTTCCGGCATCAAGGCCGCGCGATCCGTCTTTTCGTCGCCCAAGCCAGCCGACGAGAAGCGACTCCAAGCGCTTGCGGCGCTGATTGCGGCGGGGGACGAAGGTGTGCCGCAAAGCGTGCAGGCGGTGCTTGTGGAACAGGGCTCGGGTCAAGCCTCGTTCCGCGCGGCGGTTTTGGCGGCGCTGGGACGGATCGACTCGCCCGCGGTGGCGGAGGTCGTATTGGGCGCGTACTCGCGGCTGGAGCCGGGATTGCAGCCGGTCGCGATCGAGTTGTTAACGCAACGACCGGCGTGGGCCAAGTCCCTGTTGGGGGCCATCGGCCGCAACCGCCTGCCGGCGTCGGTGCTCAACGCCAACCAGGTTGGCAAGCTGTTGGCGTCGCGCGACGCCGAGTTGGCCGCCCTGGTGCAAAAACATTGGGGCGCCATCCGCAGCGAACGGAACCCCAAGCGGGAGCTGGCGATCGCCCAGTGGCGCGCGTTTTTGCGGCGCACCCCTGGCAACGCCGAGCGTGGACAGGTCGTCTTCAAGAACCTGTGCGGGCAATGCCACAAGATCTACGGCGAGGGACAGGAGGTTGGCCCGGATCTTACCGGGAGCGGCCGGAGCACGTTCGATCAGTTGTTGAGCAACGTATTCGACCCCAGCCTGGTGATAGGGAGCGTCTATCAGGCGCGGACGGTGATCGCCAACGGCCGGGTCATCACGGGGCTGTTGGTGGAGGACAACGAACAGCGAGTGATCGTCAAAACGCAAGGGGGCAAGTTGGAAACCATCGCCCGCGACGACATCGACGAGATCCTGGTGAGCAAGCTGTCGATGATGCCCGAGGAACTGGAGAAACAGCTTCAGCCGCACGAATTGGCGGATCTGTTCGCGTTTTTGACCTTGGATAAACCCCCGAGCGACCCCACGGCCAAACGGTTGCCGGGCGTCGATGGGCCGCCGCCGACACGGGAGACAACGGACGCCAGCCAGTTTCCCGCGCTGGTGGCGGAAGTGGCGCCTGGGTTTACGTGCGGCGCGTCCGGGGTGCTAGGAATGGCGCTGCTGGAGAATCACGCCGGCCGGAAGAACGTGTTGCGGACGCACCCCGTCGATCCGCAGACGCCCTGTTCGTTGCGAGGGCAGGTCGAGGCGCCCCAAGGAAAGAAGACGGGGCTAGTGATCCAGGCCACGCACGATTCGCGGGGGGATTGGAAGCTGATCGTCAAGGGGAACGGGCGCGTGCTGCGCGAGGAACTGGTAGGACCGAAGTCCGCGCCGGACGGATGGCTCGAAGTGGCGGTCGACTTGACGGAGTTCGCCGGTCAGTCGGTGGAGTTGGAGATTCAAAACGCCGCCAACGACTGGAATTTCGAGTTCGGCTATTGGGGCAAGATCGAGGTGCGAACGGAGTAGCGGACGAGTCGCCACCC
>JALHPA010000070.1 GCA_022842745.1 Pirellulales bacterium | reverse complement strand
AACGAAACGACGAGATCGAATTCCTGCCGGTACGGCAATCGCCGCGCGTCGCCGACTTCAAAACGCAGATTGGCCTGTTCAGGCGGTCCGTAATGGCTCGACGCGAACGCGATCATATCCCGCGAAGGATCGACCCCCACGACCGAGCCTTGTGGAACCCGAGCCGCGATTTGGGCCGTAATCCTGCCGTCGCCGCAACCGACGTCGAGCACCCTTTCGGTCCCCGTGAGCGATAGCCGTTCGAGAACCTCGTCGGCCATCGCCTGCTGCAAGCTCGATTGGCGATGATAGTCGCTGCCGCTCCATTCGGTCACAAACCGCTCCCGTCAAAGGCCTAAGAAATGAAATCCACACGATCCGAACCTCGCCGCTTATTCTAGCCTGCGACTTCGGGACTGCGACCGATTGGAAATGGACCGGTCACCGCGACTCCCGGCGGTCGGACCAGTTTTGGCCAGAGTCGCTTGACGGTTCCCGGAGCGGTTACTAGGATTCTTTCAGCCCAAGCAAAGTCGTTTGGGGCTTTTATTTACGACGGTTCGTGACAAGATTCACAATGTTCGCCCTCCCCGTCGGAGGTCGATCTCTTGCCCGCAGCCGTTCGCTCGCAGACAGATCGAATGATGGCGGATTTTCTGCCAATTCTGCTGTTCGTGTTGCTTGCGACCGGCGTCGCACTTGCGATGCTGGGGGCCAGCATGGCATTCGGCCCGCGGCGGAATACCGCCGTCAAGGAGATGCCCTACGAAAGCGGCATGGACCCGATCCATGACACCCACCGACGATTCGACATCCATTTCCACTTGGTGGCGATCGCCTTCCTAGTATTCGACGTCGAACTGTTGTTCCTGTACCCCTGGGCGGTAGCCAGTCGGGACCGGACAGGCGAGGGAATTGACGCCGCCGTGGCGGAAGGGTTGGTTTCGAGTCGCACTCTCGTGTTCGGCGAAGTGATGGTATTTATCGCCCTCCTGGGGGTGGGCTTCGTGTATGCCTGGCGGAAAGGGGTGTTTCGATGGCGATAGAACTGCCTGAAAATGTCGTCATCAGCAAGTTGGACCAGTTGGCCAATTGGTGCCGGAAGAACAGCCTGTGGCCAATGCCGTTCGCCACGGCCTGCTGTGGAATCGAACTGATGGCCACCGGCGCCAGCAAGCACGACCTGGCCCGTTTTGGCGCCGAAGTCTTTCGCTTCAGCCCGCGGCAGTGCGATCTGATGATCGTGGCCGGACGGGTGGTCATGAAAATGCTGCCGGTCCTGCAGCGCATCTGGCAGCAAATGCACGAGCCGAAATGGTGCATCTCGATGGGCGCCTGCGCGAGCACGGGCGGGGTCTTCGATACGTATAGCGTCGTCCAGGGGATCGACCGCTTCCTGCCGGTGGACATGTATGTCCCTGGCTGCCCTCCCCGGCCCGAGCAACTGATCCAGTCGATCATCGACTTGCAAGACAAGATCCAGCGCGAGGGGACGTTGAACGGCCGGGAGTTCAACCTCGAATCGCGGCAGGAACCGAAGCGGGCGCTGGTCGAGATTCCGTCCGCGTCGCTGTTCGACGGCGCGCGTAACCCCATTTTCTAGTCAACCGGCGCAAGCCCTATGGCAACCACGGACACTACCACCCTGCAAGCGTTGCAAGGTCGTTTTCCGGCGGTAACGACCAGCGAATTCCGCGGCCAAACGCGCGTCGTCGTGCCGAGCGAGTCGCTCTACGACGTCTTGGCGTTCCTCAAGAACGACCGCGGTTTCGATTTCCTCAGCGATGTGACCTGCGTCGATTATTTGAATTATCGCGACGCGAAAGACCGCTTCGGGCTGGTTTACATTCTCGTCTCGACCCTCACCAACGAGCGGCTGTTCGTGCGGTCGTTTCTGAACGAACCCGAACTGGCCGTGCCCTCCGCCGTGCCGCTCTGGGAAGGGGCCAATTGGCTGGAGCGGGAAGTGTGGGACATGTTCGGCATCAAGTTTGTCGGCCATCCCGACCTGAGGCGTATCCTCCTCCCGCCCGAGTACACCGCCCATCCTCTTCGCAAGGATTACCCGCTTCAGGGACGCGGAGAGCGGCACAATTTCCCGGTCCTTGCCCGCAATTCCGCTTAGGATCCGCCCCCAGACGGTTTGAGAATGTCGCTCGTCGCACCCCAGCACGCCACCGTCGAAGATGTCGTTCGCGACGACGCGCAGGATTACCTCTGGACGCTGAATTTCGGTCCCCAACACCCCGCCACGCACACGACGCTGCGGCTGCTCTTGAAGCTCGATGGCGAACGCGTGGTCGATGCGGTTCCCGATATCGGGTATCTGCACTCCGGCTTCGAAAAGCTGGGCGAGCACCTGGATTACAACCAGTACGTGACCGTCACGGACCGGATGAACTACATCTCCCCCATGGCCAACAATGTGGCCTGGCACACGTCCGTCGAGCGGCTGCTGGGAATCGAAATCACGCCGCGCTGCCAATACATTCGCTCCATCGTGGCGGAATTGGCCCGCATCAGCGATCACCTGCTTTGCAACGGCGCGGTCGGACTGGACGTGGGCGCCTTCACGTTCTTCCTGTACGCGTTCTACCAGCGCGAAGTGCTGTACGACATCTTCGAGACCCTGTGCGGCGCGCGGTTCACCAACAGCTATACCCGCGTCGGCGGACTGATGCACGATATGACGCCCCTGGTGATCGAAAAGATCCGGGCGTTCCTCCGCAAGTTCCCCAAAACCCTGGACGACATGGATCGGTTGCTCAACCGCAACAAGATCTTCATCGACCGGACCAAGGGGGTGGGGATCCTGACCAAAGAGCAAGCCATCAACCGCAGCGCTTCCGGTCCGATCGCGCGGGCCAGCGGCGTCACCCGCGACTTGCGCAAGGACGAGCCGTATCTCGCCTACAAGGACTTCGATTTTCAGGTCTGTTGCGCCCCCGCCGGAGATTGCCTCGCCCGCTATTTGGTGCGAATGGCGGAAATGCGGGAGAGCCTGAAAATTGTCGAACAAGCGGTGGAAAACCTCCCCGCCGGAGAGATCAACGTCGGGATCAATCAGCGCACCGCTCTCCCCAGCAAGAAAATGGTCTACTCGTCGATCGAAGGGACGATCTCCCACTTCGAGTTGACGATGAGCAATCGCGGGTTCGAAGTCCCCCACGAAGAATCCTACGCCGCCAACGAAGCGGCCAATGGCGAGCTGGGATTCTACCTGGTCGGCGACGGCAACGACGTCGCGTACCGGGCTCGCTGCCGGCCCCCCAGCTTTATCCATTTCGCGCTGTTTCCCGATCTGATCCGCGGTCACACGCTCAGCGATATCGTAGCCGTACTGGGAAGCCTGAATATCATTGCCGCCGAGTTGGATCGTTGATGATGCGGGAACAAGCAGCCAACATGTCGTCCACCGAGCCGATCCTGACCGCGGAAATGGTCCGCGAAATCCAAGCCCTGTTCCCCCGCTATCCCAACAAACGCGCGGTGACGTTGCCGGCGCTGCATATCGTCAATGACCGCCTCCGTTACGTTCCCTTGAAGGCAGTGGTCGAGATCGCCCAACTGCTCGAACTCGCGCCGGCCGAAGTCCAAGACACGCTGTCGTTCTATGGGTTGTTCAAGCAGGACCAGCCCCACGGCCGGGTGCGGGCATGGGTCTGCCGCTCGATCAGTTGCGCTTTGCGCGGCGGAGAACAAGTGTTGGAGCACCTCTGCCACAAAACAGGAATTCGCCCCGGAGAAACCACTCCGGACGGCGCATTAACGCTGGAATATGCCGAATGCCTGGGCGCGTGCGAGTTTGCCCCCTGTATGTTGGCCGGCGAATCGCTGCATCGAGAATTGACCACCGCGAAAGCGGACGAATTTTTGTCCCATGTGCGACCGGCCAGCGGCGCCGGTCACTCCTCGGCCCATGCGTAATTTGATTCGATCCACCACCGCAAACCGAAGCGAGCGGCGTTTCGCCGCGCTCGGCGTGCGACTTTGAGCTCAGTCTATGTCCTCCTTTGAACCAGTGCTGATGGCCAACATGGCCCTGCCCGACAGCCACACGCTCCGCGTGTACGAGTCGACCGGCGGCTATCAGGCCCTGCGGCGCGCGATAAAAGAGCTCACGCCGGTGCAGGTCATCGACGCGGTCAAGGCCAGCAACCTCCGCGGCCGTGGCGGGGCGGGCTTCCCCACCGGGCTCAAGTGGACGTTCCTCCCCAAGGATCATCCCGGCCCGATCTACATGTGCATCAATGCCGATGAGAGCGAGCCGGGTACGTTCAATAACCGCTACCTGATGGAGCTCGACCCCCACCAGGTGATCGAGGGGATCATCCTCAGCAGTTACGCCACTCGCGCGACCACAGCCTACATCTACCTGCGATACGAATACCCGCTTTCCTGGAAGCGGCTGCAAGCGGCACTCGACGAATGCTATGCCGCGGGACTGTTGGGAAAAAACATCCTGGGAAGCGAGTTTTCGCTTGACGTTTACCTGCACAAAGGCGCCGCCGCCTATATCTGCGGCGAGGAAACCGGTCTGATCGAGAGCCTGGAAGGCAAACGTGCCTGGCCCCGCATCAAGCCTCCCTTCCCCGCCATCGAAGGGCTGTTTCGCAAGCCCACGGTCGTGAACAACATCGAGACCGTCGCCTGTGTGACCCAGATCATGGCCCGCGGCGTCGAATGGTTTAAGTCGATTGGGGTCCCGTCCGATCCAAACAATCCCCGCGACCCCGGCAGCTACGGACCCAAGCTCTACTGCCTGTCGGGGCACGTCAACAACCCCGGGTGCTACGAGGCGCCCCTGGGCATCACCTGCCGCCAATTGATCGATGAATACGGCGGCGGCGTGTGGAAAGGTCGCAAGGGAAAAGCCGCCATCCCCGGCGGTATCAGCATGGGGCTATTTACCGAGCCCGAGTTCGACACCCCGCTCGATTTTGCCGGCCCCGGCAAGGTGGGATGCCTCGGCCTCGGCACTGCCGCGGTGGTCGTCCTGGACGAAACCGTGTCGATGGTCGATTTCCTCCACAATAGCTGCCGCTTCTTCCAGCATGAGAGCTGCGGTCAATGCACCCCCTGCCGGGAGGGAACCGCCTGGGCCTTGGCCATGTTGAATCGAATCCGCGCCGGTAAGGGACGGCTCCGCGACCTGGACCTGCTGCTGGAAATCGGCGACACGATCGGCATCATACCGGGTACGACGATCTGCGGCCTGGCCGATGGCGCGGCCTGGCCGATCAAAAACGCGATTCGCAAGTTCCGCGGCGAGTTCGAGGATTACATCAAACGGACCAACCCCCACGGATACGCCGTTACCGAACCAGTCCTCGCGCTGCCAGTGTTGGCGGGGGCGCATTAGCGATCGTTTAATCCCATCCGCCGCCAGCAAAAGCGGCAGGCACACTTTCCACCGAAACCAGTCTCCCAGGGCCGCTGCAAGTCTTCATGGGCATCGTAATCGTCGACGGACAAGAAATCGAAGTAGGCGAGCACGAGCGCCTGAACGGCATTCAGGTCGCGCGGCGGATCGGCGTCGAAATTCCGCATTATTGCTGGCATCCCGGTTTGTCCGTCGTGGCAAGCTGCCGGATGTGCCTGGTCGAGACCGGTACCCGCGCGCCGGACACCGGCAAGATAACCATGCTGCCCAAGCTGGTCCCTGCCTGCCAAACGCCGGCCAAGGACGGCACGGTATTCGTCACCAACAGCAAACTGGTCCAGGATCAGCGGGCGCGGGTCGAGGAAGACCTCTTGATCGATCATCCGATCGACTGCCCGATCTGCGACAAGGCCGGCGAGTGCTTGCTGCAAGATTATCACTTCGAACACGGGCAGAGCGAACGGCGCGCGGATCTCCGCCCTTTCACGAGCCGCCGCCGTGAAATGGGAGACACGGTCACGCTCTTTGTCGACCGTTGCGTGATGTGTACCCGCTGCGTCCGTTTCACGCGCGAGGTATCCCAGACCAGCGAGCTGTTGGTCATCCACCGCGGCAGCCACGAGGAAATCGACGTGTTTCCCGGCTATCCCCTGGACAACAAGCTCTCGGGCAACGTCGTCGATCTCTGCCCCGTCGGGGCGTTGGGCGACAAGGATTTCCTGTACAAGCAGCGGGTCTGGTTTATGAAGCAGCACGACGGCGTTTGCGCCGGCTGCTCGACCGGCTGCTCGATCTCGATCGAAGAAAACCAAGACGCCGTGTACCGGCTCAAACCGCGCGAAAATCCTTTCATCAACAAGTGGTGGATGTGCGACGATGGACGGTACGGATACAAGCACATCCATAGCCCTGATCGCCAAATCGAGCCACGGCGGCGGCGCGCTGCGGCTGGCGCGACCACAACGGCCTCCGTGCCGACCGCCAGCGCCAACGGCGGAATCTCCGTCGCGGACTATGCAAATATCGAGTGGTCGGAAATCCCTTCGGCGCTCCTGGCATCGCTGCGGGCAGCGATCGGCGGCCAAAGCGGCGCTTTGGCGGCGGTGCTTTCCCCCCACCTCACGGTCGAAGAGGCGTACTTGCTTGCCAAACTGGCGCGAACCCTCGATCCCCAGGCGTACATCGCCTTGGGCCCAGTTCCGGTCATCGGCCAGGACGAATCCTATCCCCAGGCGTTCACCATCCACGCCGAAAAGTGCCCCAATCGGATGGGAGTCGCGGCGGTCGTAGCCCACTTCGCCGGCGGACACCATACCTGGGACGACTTTCTGGCCCGGATGGAAACGGGCGCCCTGAAAGCAGCTTGGGTCTCTGGCGGCTACCGGACGCCCTGGATCGACGAACCGACGGCCGCCCGCTTCGCGGGGCTTCAGGCTCTGGTGGTGCAGGACCTGTTCGATTCCCCCTTGTGGCGGCGCGCGACGTTCCAGTTGCCCGGAGCGGGGTTCGCGGAGCGGTCCGGCTCTTACGTAAACTTTGCCCACCGCTTGCAATCGTTCGGCTGGGCGATCCGCCCCCCCGCCGGCGCCCAAGTCGAGGGGCGCCTGTTTTGGCAATTACTCGGACGCCGCGGATTGTATGACCCGCGCGCGGTCCTCAACGAAATCGCCGGCGAGATCCCGTATTTTGCCGTCGCGATGGACCCGGTTCCGAAAGTCGGCGTGGATTTAAGGATCAACCAGCTCGCCGGGACGACGAGTTGACGCTTCGCACTCCGTGCGACGAAGCGTAACAGCCGCCACCAATATCATTTGCCACGTTTTATTCTGAACTGTTCGCATGACGATGCCCGACCTGATCGCCGCGGTGCTGAAAATCGGGCTGCTGCTCGGTGGCCTGATGACCGCCGCGGCCTATTTCGTGCTGCTCGAGCGATGGATGGCCGCCTGGATTCAGGATCGCAAGGGTCCCAACCGCGTCGGCGTACCGCTGACGAATTGGCGGCTGTTCGGGCTGGGCCAGCCATTGGCCGACGGCCTGAAATTCATCTTTAAGGAAGAATACACCCCTAAGCACGTCGACAAAGCGCTGTACGTGATCGCGCCGATCTCCATTCTTGCCGCGGCGCTGGCGATCTTCGCCGTGATTCCGTTCGGCAGCGTCCTCCCCCCCCTCCCGATCGAAGGGCTGACGCAGCCGGTCGAGCTGCTCGTGGCGCCGAACGTCGACGTGGGCATGATTTACGTCTTCGCCCTCTCCAGCATCGCCGTATACGGGGTGATTCTGGGCGGCTGGTCCAGCAATAACAAATACAGCCTCCTGGGAGGGCTCCGCAGCAGCGCCCAGTTGATCGCCTACGAAATCCCTCTCGGCTTAGGCCTGTTGGGCGTCGTATTGGCCAGTGGCTCGCTGCGACTCGATGAAATCATCACCGCCCAGGCACAGTCCGGCTTGTGGAATGCCTTTGTCCAGCCCCTGGGGATGTTCGTATTCGTCGTTGCCGCCTTCGCCGAGGCCGCCCGGCTCCCCTTCGATCTCCCTGAAGCCGAACAAGAGCTGATCGGCGGTTACCACACCGAATACGCAGGCATGAAACTGCTGCTGTTTCTCGTGGCCGAGTTTCTGCACATGATCACGGCCTCGTTTTTGATCGTGATTTTGTTCTTGGGCGGCTGGCATTTGTGGGGCGTCACGGGAAGCGAAGCCGAAGTGACCTGGTTCACCGCGATTTTGCGGATTGTGGTCCTGTCGGTCAAAATTTTCGCCGTAATCCTGTTTTTTATGCTGGTCCGCTGGAGCTGGCCCCGGTTCCGCTTCGATCAGCTCATGAGCCTGGCCTGGAAGGTGATGCTCCCCTTGGGACTGGTGAACCTGGTGGCTATGGCCGTGTTGATGGAGCTAGAGCAGCAGAAGATCATTGGCCCGACCGATCGCTGGATCTTGCTGGCGGTCGGCTGGGGAACGGCCATCGTTGCCTGGATCGCAGCCGGAGTGCTGTCCCCCTTGTCGACAGACAATCGGCCGCGGGTCACGTCGGGAGTGCTCGATCCGGAGCAGCTTTTGGACGCCTAGATTCCAACCCCCGTCGTCGCGCGATACCACCGAAACCAATCGCAACAAACCCATGAGAGCAGACGATCCCAATATCAAGTGGCTGGAGGAGCCGCGCCTCGGTCTGGCGGGGAAAATGTATCTCCCCTTGTTCATGCAGGGTCTCACCACCACCACCAAACATCTCTTCAGCCCCAAGGTCACGGTCAGTTTCCCGGAAGAGCGCCCCCAGATCGGCAACCCGCTGATTTACCGCGGGGTACACCGGCTGAACAAGGACGAACAAGGCCGGGTCAAGTGCGTGGCCTGCTTTCTCTGCGCGACCGCCTGCCCCGCGCATTGCATCGACATCGTGGGCGTGGAAAGCCCCTGGCCAGATCGGGAAAAGTACCCGGAGAGCTTCACGATCGACGAGCTGCGTTGTATCTTCTGCGGAATGTGCGAGGAGGCTTGTCCGGTCGATGCGATCGAACTGACGAGCTTTTTCGACCTCACCGGTCGCAGCCGCGAAAGATCGGAAGAGCG
>JALHPA010000069.1 GCA_022842745.1 Pirellulales bacterium | reverse complement strand
CCGTTCCAGCGCGATCTCCCCCACCGCCCACAGGGCGTTGTCTCCAAAGCTACTGGCGAAGAACTCGTCGATAACCCGCCGCAAGAGCGCCTCGTCCCGCCGCGCGATTCCGTCTTCGTACCACCGCCGCGCGCTCGCGTCGACGCGCTTCCGATAAAGCTGCCGGCCGGCCGCCGGGAGCCCCGCCAATTGGTAATTGCACAGTGTCCGCAACGTCACGAACCGCCCTGCGGAGATCGGGACGATTTTCTCCCCATGCAGGCTCGCCAGTTGTTCCAGCCCTTCGATCGCGTCGTCCCATTCCGCAGCGGCGATCTGCGTCCGCACGCGCTCCAATTGCGTGCGCACCGGCGCATCCGGCTCGTCCACCCGGATCGCGTCCGACAACTCCGCCGGCGCTAAATCGACCAACTGCCCACGCGCCAGTCCGCCGAGAATTACAGACCACGAGACAAAAACTGCCACAGCCGCCCCTCTGTAGCCGCGGTTCAGCGCCCGGTCTTTGCAAGTAAATAGTAATTCGCCCAACCGGCGCGCTTGCTTCGTTGCCTGGCGGAATCGCAGCAGGTGGGTCATAGGTCAATCCCTGCGAACGTCCACGGTCGACCGTCGTTTTCACAGCCAATCAGCAATACGCATAACGATCGACCTCATCCCCCCAGGCGGTCCAGCCCGTCGCCCGTTGCCGCGCGAACAACTCCAGATAAGGCCCGCCACTACAGGACTCGATTATCTGGTAAGCCTCTTGGGGCTTGCGCGAGTGTTCCTGCTTCCGAGTGCGAAAAACATTGACTTGGGTCCGGCCTGGCGGCAACGTTCGCAAACTTCCCCGGACGCCGAACAGCAATAGCTCGGTCACGTTGCGAAAGTAAAATCCCACGCCGCGCCCATCCGGCCCGCCATCCTTCCGTATTTTGTACCACACCAGATTGGTCTTGTACGTAAATCCCCACGCCTTCATCACGTTCAGCCCCTGTTCCAACAGGGCGTTGGGGCACCACAGGTACAGGTGGCTCCGCTCGCAGGCATGGCGAGCGACCGGCAAAGCGCAGATCTCCTGCTCGTTCATGGTTCGATACCGCCGCAGACGCCGATGCTCGGGCGCCATCTTGCCGGTGCGGTTCTGAAACCGCCAGGGCGGATCGGCCAGAATCGTTGCAAACGCGCCCTCCAGACCAGGAAGTCCGTCCATTCCCGCATTTCCCTTCAATTGGTCAGCCGCACCTGTTCCGCCCCGGATCTCCCCAAGGCGAGGAAAGGCCGAAGTGCAGCCCATTGGAGCATCCAGCCGGCCACGGTCTAGCCCCCTCCCACCGGGCGCAGGTATTATCGAATGGTACCCGACTTGCCTGCCTGCGCCGTAGTTCTTCATGGTAAAGCCCACCTCCGATCTGTTCGCCGACAGCACAATGACCTTCGGGGAACACCTGGAGGAGCTGCGCAAGGCGCTCATCAAGGCCCTAAAATGGCTGCTGATCGGCTGTGCGATTGGGCTGTATTTTGGCAGTGACATCGTTCAGTTTGTCAACAGACCCTTGGAGGCCGCTCTGGCCCGGTACTACCAGGAGCAGGCGGTCCGCGGCATCGAGACCGAGCAGGGACCACTGTCCGCGGCCCAAAAGGAGGCCATTCGCGAGCGGGAGCTGATCTTCGAGTCAATACTCTTGGAACCTCAGGCGATCGCCGACGCCCTGCGGGCGACGTTCCCCGGACAGGATTTCGCCCCAAGGCTGCCGGCGTTCCAAATGGTCGAGTCCGACCTTTCCGATCCGCAGGCACTGGCCGCCGCCCTATTGAGCGACCGCGCTCCCTCCCCGACCTTGCGAGCGAAGCTCAGTCAGTCCCAACTGGAGGCAGTTCGAGCGCTGGCCAACGATCCCGAGGTCGATCCGGTTCAGCTCCGCGCGTTGCTGGCCGCTCTGAATAAGGCCCTGAATCGGCGCGATCTGTACGATCCGGCGGCCTTTGAGGGGGTGACGCTCTCCGAACCGACCCGAGATCTGATTGCGAAGTTGCCGAACCTGGCTCCCGACGAGGTGCGCGACCTGAACTGGCGGTTGCTTGCCGCCGCCTATCCAAGCGCGATCGCCAAATCGCACCCGACGCTGGTTCCGGTGATGCTCTGGCGTTACATCAAAAACGACGACCGCCTCAAACCGAAAAGCCTGGGCGTGCAAGAGCCGTTCATGCTCTGGATCAAGGCCTCGTTTCTCTTGGGTTTTGTGCTGGCTAGCCCGTTTGTCTTCTATCATCTGTGGATGTTCGTGGCCGCCGGTCTGTACCCGCACGAAAAGCGCTACGTCCACGTTTTTTTGCCGTTCAGCATCGGTTTGTTCATCTCCGGCGCGGTGCTGGCGTTCTTTTTCGTGTTCGAGCCGGTGCTCAAGTACCTGTTTGAGTTCAACAGCGCCCTGGGAATCGACCCCGATCCGCGCGTGGGGGAGTGGCTGAGTTTTTTCCTTTGGCTCCCGCTGGGCTTCGGCTTGGCGTTCCAATTGCCGTTGGTGATGCTCTTTCTGGAGCGGATCGGCGTGATGTCGGTGGACATGTATCTGTCGAAATGGCGGATCGCCGTCATGGCGATCGCCGTGCTGGCGGCCGTGCTGACCCCAGCCGACCCGATCAGCTTCTTTTTCTTGGCGATCCCGCTTCTTTTCCTCTATTTCGGTGGCGCCATGCTCTGCAAATGGTGGCCCGCCAAGAAATCCACCAGCGACATCAACGAGCAAGAACTGGTCGCGGTGTAGCTGATGAACCTAAGACGAACGGAGATCTTGATCTGTAGTTTTTTGCGCGGTTGCAATCTATACGCATGGGCGCAACCGTAGTCTGTGGTGTACTCCGCTGCGGCGATTTGCGGGGAAATGAAACGGGATGCTTGCTTTTTGTTCGGCTCGAAAGCACAATCCCTAACCATGACCATCGCGGCCTGCTTTGTTTCTCCCGAGGGCGTAGTTCTTGGTGCAGACAGCACCACGACAAATTTTGTCCCTCACCCCAGCAAACCGACTGGGGAGACGCATCACTTCAACTACGGGCAGAAAATATTCGAGGTTGGAGAGCAGTCTTCGATTGGGATTGCTACTTGGGGCGTTGGGTCGTTTGTCGGCACGAGTTACCGAACCCTGATTGCCAGCTTAGGGGACCAGTTGAAGGGGTCTGCCCCTAAGTCGATGACCGAGGTTTCCAGCATCTGGTCCGACATCTACTGGTCGGAGTATTGCAAGGTGTTCGAATCCCAGAGGGAGCGACTCGCCGATCTGCTAGGAAAGGGTGATAATTGTACAGAGGATGAATTGAACGAGCGTGCCTGGCTCACGACAAACTTGATCGTTGGTTTCTGTGTTGGCGGGCACACCGAAGCAAGGCGCCCCGAGGCCTTTGAACTGAGGTTTTCCCCCGAAATGTCCGTTCCCGAACGGCCCAAACCAATTCCCCTTGGGGTGCCGCGGTTTTGGGGTTGGTCCAATCTCCTCGAACGGCTTAATTACGGATTCGACGACAGCCTTTTTGATGCAATAATTACCTCAGGGAAGTGGACCGGCACACAGCAGGACTTGATCCAAATAGCTTTGGACAATAGGCTTATGTCGTTTGTTGACCTTCCATTGCGAGACGCAATTGATTGGGTGTACTCGTCGATTTACACCACAATCAAGGCCATCAAATTCTCCCATTTCAGTCCGGTCTGCGGTGGTCCGATTGAACTGGCGGTTATTACGACAGACCGGCGGTTTCGCTGGGTATGCCACAAAACCCTAGACGCAGCGGTCGATTAATCATGCTCCCGTATCCGAACAAGAGGACGTTTGCTGAAGCCGTCGAACGCCACTTGGAGCGGTGTGGGCCGAGCTCGATCCTGGGACGACCGACATCACAGATCGACATCAATCGAGCGCTCGGCGAAATTTCTTCAACCGATTTCGGACCTGATAGTCGTCCTGCGTGGGCGATTGCGATGCCTAAGAGCGACCCGGATTCTCACCAACATTAAGCTGTCGACGAGGCCGTTCAATTTTCGATCGACCAAGCGGACCGAGCCACCCGTCGAATTACTAAACCCAAATGGAAGTGGATGCAGCCCAGCCGTTGCCAGCGACAACGGACAGGTCTCTTTGGTACAGGTGGCCCACATCCAGCGAGAATAAACACAGCGTTTCCGCTGTTTTTTCTTTCTGCCTCCCTATGTTGGCCCTTATCGCCGCCAAATTTGACTTGACCCGCGGCAGGCCGCTATAGTGGGGACGGTTTGTCCCGCCGGTATGTTGCCTACCCTCCGACCCTGCCCTCCAACCGCGAGGAATGTTCCATGCTTGTGATCCCTGGTCAACCTGGCAAGGATCTTTGCGATCGGCAATTGGGAGTCACCCGCCGGGACCTGTTGCGGGTCGGCGGCGCGTCGATGCTTGGCATTTCCCTCGCCGGGCTGCTGCAGAACGAAGCACGCGCCAAAGAGGCCGCCAAGGAGGCCTCCGTCCCCAGCCAGCACGTCGGTGGTCCCGGTTGGGGCCGGGCCAAAAGCGTGATTCTGGTCTACCTCCAAGGGGGACCCAGCCATCTGGACCTTTGGGACCCCAAAAACGACGTCCCGGACAACGTTAAAAGCGCGTTCAAGACGGTCCCCTCCAAAGTCCCCGGGATGGACTTGACCGAAGTGCTGCCAGAGTTTGGCAAGATCACCGACAAGGTGACGCTGGTCCGCTCGATGAGCTACTCGCCGAACGGTCTGTTCAACCATACGGCGGCCATCTACCAGATGCATACCGGCTACACCGCCGACAAAGTCAGCCCCTCCGGCCAGCTTGAGCCGCCGACCCCCAAGGACTATCCCAACTTCGGGTCCAACATCATCCGGCTAAAACCGCCGACGGCGCCGATGCTGCCGTTTGTGATGATGCCGCGGCCGCTGCAAGAGAGCAACGTGGTCGGCAAGAGCGGCACCGCCGGATTCTTGGGCCGCGCTTTCGATCCGTACTACCTCTATCCGGCCGGAGACGACATGGACATGTCGAAAATGGACCGGATCAAGATCGACGATTTGCAGCTCCGGCCAGAGATCACCGCCTCGCGCCTCGAACGCCGTGCCCGGCTCCGCGACCTGATCAACGCTGGCATGCCGGAGATCGACAAAGCCACGGCCAAATACGATCTCAACGAGTATTACGGCAAAGCCCTCGGCCTGATCCTCTCCGGCCGTGCCCGCAAGGCCTTCGATCTGAAAGAAGAGTCCGATGGTTCGCGCGATCGCTACGGACGGAACACGTTTGGCCAAAGCTGCCTGCTTGCGCGGCGGCTGGTCGAAGCGGGGACCCGCGTGGTCGAGGTGATTTGGCCCAAGGTCGCCAATAGCGACAACCACTCCTGGGATATGCACGCCGATCTCTCAAAACGGATGAAAACCCAGGCGGCCCCGATGCTCGACAGCGGCCTGTCGGCCCTGATTTCCGATCTGGACGAGCGTGGAATGCTCGAAGACACCCTCTTAGTCGCGGTAGGAGAGTTCGGCCGCGCCCCGCAGCGCGGCGTCAGCACCTCCGGCAATGGCAACTCCGCCGATGGCCGCGACCACTGGCCCTATTGCTATACCACCGTCATGGCGGGCGCAGGCATCAAACGCGGATTCGTCTACGGCAAGAGCGACAAAACCGCCAGCGGTCCCTTGGAAAATCCCGTCCATCCGACCGACCTGTTGGCCACGATCTACCACGCGGTGGGGATCGATCCCGGCACGATCGTCTACAACCACCTCAATCAGCCCCGGGAAATGGTGCAAGGCAACGTCGTCACGGGCGTATTTGGGTAACGAGCGTCCAGCGCCGTCGGGCCTGTCACTTTGCTCGCCGCGCGCGATTTGTTAGCATCGCTCGTCATGAGCCTCTCGCCCATGATGCAGCAGTACGCCGACGCCAAGGCGGCCTGCCCCGATGCGCTGTTGTTGTTTCGCATGGGGGATTTCTACGAGCTCTTCCACGAAGACGCCAAGGTCGCTGCCCGCACGCTGGGCCTGGCTCTCACCAGCCGGGAAAAAGGGGAAAACCCCATCCCCATGGCCGGTTTTCCCCACCATCAACTGGAAAGTTACCTGGCCAAGCTCGTCGCCAGCGGCATGCGGGTCGCCATCTGCGAGCAGATGGAAGACCCTCGCCAGGCCAAGGGCATCGTCCGCCGCGAGTTGACCCGCGTCGTCACTCCCGGGACCCTCACCGACGACGGGCTGCTCGACCCGCGCCAAAGCAACTACCTCGCGGCGATTGTGCCCGGCGAGACCACCGGCCTGGCCTGGGTCGAAATCTCCACCGGCCGGTTCTTCGCCGCATGCCTCCCGCCCGATCGCCTTGCCGATCAACTGGCCCGCATCGATCCCGCCGAGTGCCTGCTGGCCGACGAGTCTGCCCCCCCCCAGTCGCTGCTTGCGCAGCGCGCGCGTCTCACCCGCCGGCCCGCCTGGGCCTTTGCCGCCGCCGCCGCCCAGCAGGCCCTCTCGAAGCAATTCGGCACGGCAAGTCTGGAGGGTTTTGGCTTCTATCCGCAAAGCGACGTCCCGGCGATTCGCGCGGCGGGAGCGATCCTTGAGTACCTGGCCGAAACGCAAAAAGCCTCCCTTGCGCATCTGGACCGGCTGTCGCCGTACCGCGCCTCCGAGGCCCTGCAAATCGACGAATCGACCCGCCGCTCGCTCGAACTGACGCGCACTCTCCGCGAGGGCCGCCGCGAAGGTTCGCTGTTGTCGGTCCTGGATCGCACCGTGACCGGAATGGGGGCGCGGCTGCTCGCCGAGTGGCTGGCCAGTCCGCTCGCCGCGCTGGCCCCGATCGAGGCTCGCCTGGATGCGGTCGACGTTCTACGCCGCGACGCCCGCGCTTGCGACGATTTGCGGACGCGCCTGGGAGAGGTCTACGATCTCGAGCGGTTGCTGGCCCGCGCCATCACCGGTCGCGCCACCCCGCGCGATTTGAGTTGCGTGGCTCGGACGCTGGCCGCGTTGCCGGCGATCAAGGCCCGCCTCGCCGACCGGGCCAGCCCTCTCTTGGCCGAACTGGACGAACAGTTGGACCTTTGCCCGGAGCTGCGGGCACGGCTCGAGGGGGCCTTGGTCGACGATTGCCCGCTTGCCAGCCGCGAGGGGGGGCTGATCCGCCCCGGGTTCCAACCCGATCTCGACCGGCTCCGCGATCTCGCCAGCGGAGGCAAACAATGGATCGCCAACTACCAGGCGGCCGAAATCGAACGGACCGGGATCCCCAGCCTGAAGGTCGGCTTCAACAAAGTTTTCGGCTATTACCTGGAAATCACCCATACCCACGGTCAGAAAGCTCCCCCCCACTACATCCGCAAGCAAACCGTCAAGAACGCCGAGCGCTACATCACGCCGGAGCTAAAAGAGTACGAGGAAAAAGTCCTCTCCGCCGACGAACAAGCCAAGCAGCTTGAGTTCGACCTGTTCTGCCAGCTCCGCGACGAAGTGGCTTCTCACGCCAAACGGTTGCAGAGCGCCGCCGCGGCGCTGGCCCGGCTCGATGTCCTCGCCGGACTCGCGCAGCTTGCACGCGAGCGGGGTTATTGCCGGCCCCGGTGCGTGGCCGAGCCGCTGCTGCGGATCGAGGATGGCCGCCACCCGGTCGTCGACGCACTTGCCGAACCCGGCTCCTTCGTCCCCAACGATACCACGAGCGGTCCCGACGACGGCCTGCTATTGTTAATCACCGGTCCCAACATGGCCGGCAAGAGCACCTACATCCGCCAGGTGGCCCTGATTGCCATCATGGCCCAGATCGGCTCGTTCGTTCCTGCCCGCGCAGCGACCATCGGCCTTGCCGACCGGGTCTTCGCCCGGGTGGGGGCCAGCGACGAGCTGTCGCGCGGGCAAAGCACGTTCATGGTCGAGATGATCGAAACCGCTCGCATTCTCAACACCGCCACCTCCCAGAGCCTGGTGATTCTCGATGAGATCGGCCGCGGCACCAGCACCTACGACGGTCTGTCGCTGGCCTGGGCCGTCGCCGAGCACTTGCACGACGCCGTCCGTTGCCGCACCCTGTTCGCCACCCATTACCACGAGTTGACCGACCTTACGCAGAGCCTATCGGGCGCGCGCAACCTCAACGTTGCCGTCCGCGAATGGGATGAGCGGGTCGTGTTTCTCCACAAGATCATCCCCGGCGCCGCCGACAAAAGTTATGGCCTGCACGTCGCTCGATTGGCCGGCGTTCCGAAGCCGGTCAACGACCGGGCACAGCAAATTCTCGCCCAGCTTGAGCACGAACACCTCGCCGGCGCCTCCAACGGGCGGCAGCACTCCCGTTCTACCCGCCGCCGCGGCGGTGATCTGCAACTCACTCTCTTCGCCCCCTACGACCACCCCCTGTTGGATGCCATACGGGAGGTCAACCTCGAATCGACGACTCCCCTCGCGGCGCTAAAATTGTTGGAACAGTGGCAAGCCGAGCTGGCCTCCCCCGCGCGATAGTCCCGCGCGCATGTCTAGAAATTTCCTCTAGCGTCAGCGGTTTCAAATTCATCCATGCGACTCGCCGACATCGCCCATGCCCGCAGCGGAGACAAAGGCAATCATGCCAACGTCGGCGTCATCGCCTACGATCCGGCCGACTACGATTTTCTCAAGCAAGTTCTGACCGCCGACCGCGTGGCCGCCTATTTCGTTGGCCTCGGGCCGACCCGCGTGGTCCGCTACGAGCTGCCCAACCTCAGCGCCCTCAATTTCGTCCTGGAAAACGCCCTCGCCGGCGGCGCCAGCCTCTCCTTACGCATCGATTCCCAAGGCAAGCTCCTCGGCACGGCCATTTTGGACCTGGAGCTTCCGGACAGGCCGATTCGCGCGGCATCGTAACCCTAATGGCGACATCTCCCTAACGCCCATCCCGTTATGCCCATCCTCAAGATTCACGTCCACGAGCACACCGGGACGATCATTCTCAACCGCCCAGAAAAACGCAACGCCCT
>JALHPA010000068.1:6452-8997 GCA_022842745.1 Pirellulales bacterium | reverse complement strand
CCGACGCGGCCCCAATACGATTGATAAATTCCGATGCGTTTGGCCACGTGGCTAGGCCAGCGACGCTGCTGGCTTCTCGTTGCGCTGGAACAACACGTCGCACGGAGAATCGGGCGGCCCGCTCATCGGCTGTGGTTCCTCGATGCGCCCGTTCTTGATGTACGCGTCCACCGAATAGTCGTTCGCGATCCGATACGGCGAAAAACCGTATCCAGCCATCAAATGAAACAGCGACTCAGGCGATCCCCCCAAGCTGGCCAGCCGGTCCGGTGTGATCTCGCAAATTACCGACAAATCTCGCGCGCTCGAAAGGATGTGATCCGCCCCTTTCAGCCCAGATTCCTCCGCTCCCTCCACATCGATCTTCAAAAGCTTGATACGCGGGTGGAGCTCGGCTGGAATAAGCGAATCCAAACGCCGAAGCGACACCGACTCGGAATCCTTCGTCTGCTCTAGATCGCTTAAAGTCGAACTTCCCCGGTTTCCATCGACAAGATGTAGCGTTGCCTCGCCCTCTTCGTGCCACACTCCAAACGGAATCACCTGGATGTTTTCGTGACGGTTCATTTCCAGATTACGAGTCATGCGGCGGCGGATCGAATCGCTGGCTTCAACTGCGAATACTTCGCCACCTGCTCCCACGAGAATTGACGCAAGCAGCGAGTAATATCCGATGTTGGCGCCGGCGTCGATAACGACGTCTCCGGCCCGCAGCTGGCGTTGAAAAATCCTCGTGATCGCAGGTTCCCAAACGCCAAAGAAACATAATCTATTCTCGACGAAGTCGCTTGGCCGTACTAACATTCGCAGCCCCTGTCGGGTGCGACACACAATTTCGTAATCTCGCCAAGCCAAATACGGCGCACAAACTAATTTCCAAATGGCGATTTTGCCTGCACTCGTCACACGATTTCGCAGGTAAGCCGCAGTCCCTAGCAAAAGCCATTTGACCATACTTGAATGCAGTCCCTGCATCTTTGGACCCTTAATTGTAGCCAAGCTCTCGCATTAAATGGCCAGCGCGGAGCTTTAGAAACGCGCGCTCCACAAATCCCAAATTACGATACCGATTGATCGGGCCCTTTTGAAGCGCTCGCTGAGAAACGCCCCACGAATTGTTTTCTGGCCGATGAAATTCGAGCAATTGCGGTGTGAACGGTTCACCTAGAAACGCGCATATTTCCTGTAGCGTTTCTGCCGCTTTATCCCGAAGCGCTTCGTACCTTACTTCTAGATAACGATCGGATCCCAGCATCTTGCCGAATCGACGTCCCGTTTCCACGCTTTCCACCCAACGGTTTACGCTCCAGCGGATTCGTCGTGGCGCCCACGCCACATTTTGCAGGCTCCTGACCACATCGCGTCCGTTCCGCACGATATGCAGGAACTGGGCTCTTGGAAATATCTCAGAGATTACGTCCATCTGAAACACGTGAGCGGGCGTCTTTTCGCCCCAGCGCGGTTTTCCGGTATGTTTGGTTAATAGGCCCATCAAATCGCAGACACTTCGCCGCAGCCAATCGATAACGACCGCCCGATCGATCAGTGCATGATTGGCCTCTTCGCCTTCCTGCGTAGAGAAATCGCCCTTCAACATCGGGCCGAGCCGGTCGAAGACCCCCGTTTCCCAAGTTGGACAGCAGATGCTTGGATGTGCATCGAGCATCGACCTCAATAGAGTCGTCCCCGAGCGGGGCGAACCGACCACGAAAACTGGATTGTCAATCGTATCCAATTCCTTCTCCTCTACGGAAACTGAACTATCCGATTCGACTAATTAGCCTGCATTGCCGGAAGTGGACCGATCGTCTGCAAGGACTCGTCGACGGTGATTAGGTTTGGAACTGAGCGCGTCGGTCTGTCAGACCATCGCTTGATCTGCTCCAACTGAATTTCCGTCAACCGCCGCAGGACTTCAACGCGCTCTCGCAACTTAGCAACCAGCGATTCCCTGGAAGCGATCGCCTCCACGCACAATTCCGCCAGTCTAGCAGCTGTTGCCTCATTACAGGGAACGCACAAATCCGCAATGTCGCACAGTTCGTGAAATGCTGGTTGTTTGTGCGAATACGCCACCGAAACAAAAGGCACGCCACACCGTGCCGCGAGGACACTGCCATGAAGTCGTCCCGTCAGCACCATTGCCGATTGACGACACAGTTCAGCGAATCTGTGCTCAGAAGGAACCTCGGTCTGGACCTCACACTTTGCCCCTGCTCGTCCCGCAATCTGCCGACATAGGGCTAGATCATCGAATCGATCCTTATACATTTGTAGCGGGCAGAGCCTAATGCGATATCCATACCGCTGCAACAATCCAATCGTACCTGCGTATAACTCGACAATGTCACTCGCCATCGACCGCAGCGACCTGGAGTGAGCACACGGCGCTATCAGTATCTCAGTGCCAGACGAAATCGTAGGTTCATGTCTGGACGAGGACTGGAGCAGCGCAACGTCTGGCACGATCCCATCGACCCGCGCGCCGGCTCGCCGAAGAAACTCAAGAGCTCGCAGTTCGCGTACCGTGACAAAGTCGAACGCG
>JALHPA010000068.1:0-6442 GCA_022842745.1 Pirellulales bacterium | reverse complement strand
CGCGCTCATGTCATCACGGACGGCTGCGTAAAACTCATCAGGTGCCTCCCAATCTAAATCCAAGTTAAGTCCTACTGATACCACTCCTGAAGGAGTGATCGGCGAGCAACTCTCTCGATACGAGCGCAGTGGGCCACTCATCTTGACGTGAGCCCCCCCCTTAGATGACGGCTCGCGGATCAATCCTCCAAAGCCGACCAGAAGGCACTTGGCAAATGGCGCGGCGCTAGCATTGGCGATTTTCATACACCTCGATCCCAGTACGCGGCACGCGATCTCTCCCGCGACAAGATCGCCGAAATTTCCGAAAAAGAAGTCGCCCGAGATTACCGCCCGATTGTAGAAACCGCCCGTACGGATTGCGCTCATCAAGTAGTCCTTCGCGATTGCTGAATCAGCACCGCGAAGACCTCTAACCGTCCAGTACATTCTCTTAATAGATTCAACTCGTCCCCATCCCAAGGACGGGTTATTATCGCCTCTCTGTTCCATTGACAAAGCGTTAACTCCGAGAAATCAATCCACTTGCGGACCCAAGCCCACCCACAACCCGCAGTTACAGACTAGTCAATACACAAACTGCAGCAACAATGTGCCTGATTTCACATAACTACTTGTTGCGATGGGTCCACCTGCGTTCGCACGCGCCCAGCAGATCCGAAGCGATCGCGCCAGCGAGTAAGAAATGCCCAATGATACTCTGGCCCGCTGTTAAGAAACCGCCTCTCGATGAGAAGATGGAATGGAATCGCAACTGCCACGGACATCATGACGCAAATAGGCACAGTGACTACTACCGTCGCTTCCGCGCTCCGCAAGCCGGCAATATACAAAAGATGACTTGTTGCTTTGCATACCGGCCAATGGACTAAGTAAAGGCTATAGCACATCGCACCGCAAGCGCTTATAGGTGCGATCCATTGACAGGCGATAACCTTGCGGTCGATCGGCCACAACACGCACAAGAGAATGGAGAATCCTCCAGCCACCGCGATCCCCGTCGCGATGCGTGATGAATCTATAACCGGAATTGTGATTGCCGCGCCACATAGCGTAAGCGGGATGAGTCGTTTAACGGTGTTGTCGGCTGTGACGAAGAGAAAAACCAGGACGCCGAGGAAAAACTGTAACCAACGCCCGTCTAGAAAGGTTCCTCTGAGACCTGATCCGTTCAGAAACAGCGCGACGCTTACAACTGACACAATTCCGAGCGATATGGCAAACCAACGACGAGGCAATAGCAATGTCATGCCTGCAATCAGGTAGAATTGCTCTTCATAACACAACGTCCAAGCATGGCCGAGAAAGTAACCAGTATCTGTTCCTACGATAAAGGGTCGCCACGACTCAGTCAAAGTGGCATTGCCTACCCATTGCCACGGAGTTAACCACCAGGGGCGCGGAATCGCATGTGTGTCATCTGTGAACAAGCCAGGGAGGACCGCAAGTTCGATAATGCCGATTGCGAACGCTGAGCCGAATAACATTACCCAGTAGGGAGGAAAAATGCGCTTCAAGCGTCTAAAAAAATACGTACGAAGGGAGCTATTATGCCGGTTGCGGGTTGTATGAACTGCCACGGAGATACAGTATCCCGACACGACAAAGAAGAGCGGGACGCCAACCCATCCCGTGCTCATTGCGCGTAGCGCCCAATCGGCCCATTCAGTTCGTTGTGCAACTCCCTCCGCGTAAGACTCGGAATGCGAGAGTATGACAAGGATGCAGGCGATACCCCGCCAGAAGTCTAGTGTTTCATAACGATATGATTGCATCCAAGCGAGGATAACCAATAGGATGATGGCGAATGAGAGTTGGCTCGTGAACTGCTAGCGCTCCGCGAGTCGTGTCGAGTCGCATCAGGCGGAATGGCTGAAGATCCGTACCATTCAGTCGTATGCCTGTGCGAGTCGCGGTTGAGCATAGCCGGTACTTAACAACTTAAGACTACTTGTCATGATCAGGTGGTAACATCCAGTAATGTGGAAGTGCCACTTTCCAATCCTCGACCGTAGGGACCGCGCGCGATCGGACTGCGTAGCGTTCTACGTGAAAACGTCCAGCGGCCTCCACATAATCATGCAAGTGTCCAGGCGTGCGCAGCAAGACGTTGAGATGATATTCGCCGGGTGCAAGTAACCACTCCGAGATAATGCAAGTGAACCGGTCGGCGTTTTCTAGTTCTAGAGTGTCATCTGGTGACGTTAGTGCGCTATTAAATTTTGCTATTCGTTGTCCGGTATGGTCCAATACGGTACAAATACATTGTAAACCTGGGACCGTCTTGTTTACGAAAAATGTGAAGCGAGTTTCCTCACCCATCAATATCGAGCGAGAGCACGGCGAGAGGCTAGTGCCGACAGACAGTTCAACTAGGCGACACGGACCGCTGCCGGTTCGATCCTTTCGAGACCCAACGGGATTATGAGCCGCCAAAGTCAGGTTACTGACATACTCGCCCACGATCTCTTGCACCGGACCAATCGAGTGAAGAAGTCCTGCGTCCAGTCGAATTGCGTTATGACAAAGTTGGGCCAAAGAGTCTATTTGGTGGCTCACAAGGAGGACGGTCCGACCTGAATGCTTAAGCTCTTGCATCTTGCCGATGCATTTGCGTTGAAATCCTACGTCTCCAACCGCCAAGACTTCGTCGACGATCAGAATCTCCGGCTCCAGGTGGGCCGCCACGGCGAAGGCCAGGCGGACGTACATTCCGGACGAGTATCGTTTGACCGGGGTGTCCAGGAACTTCTCGATCTCCGAAAACGCCACGATCTCGTCGAATTTTCGCTGGATTTCCCGGCGGGTCATTCCTAGGATCGCGCCGTTTAAGAAAATGTTTTCCCGGCCGGTGAGTTCTGGGTGGAACCCGGTTCCGACCTCCAGCAAGCTCGCTACCCGCCCGCGCAGCTCGATCCGCCCCTCCGTCGGCTCGGTGATTCGGCTCAGGATCTTTAAGAGCGTGCTCTTGCCGGCGCCGTTGCGGCCGATGATCCCGACCACCTCGCCGGGCTGGACCTCAAAGCTGACATCCTTAAGCGCCCAAAAGGAACTGCTGCGCGAGTGGCTCGGGTTCTCGCTCTCCGGATGGCCGTCTTGGGATCCCTCTGGCTCATCGGCGACCGCGCTGGCCGTTGCGCGACCGTTGCTTGCCACTTTGAAATCACCGGCCAAAGCGGAGGGGGATGCCCCTGCGTCCCCCCCACGACTTTGGCCGTTGTGCGTTGCCGACGATCCGCTGGCCCGTTCGGATCGCAAACTTCCACTCTGCGTCGGACGCTTGTGTCGGCCGCGAAGGCGCGCCCAGGCGGCCGCGGACGATTCCGCGATCGATTCCCGCAGGGTGCGGTATTGCCCGCGCGGACCGGCGCCGATCTGGTACTCTTTCGACAGGTTTTCTACGCGAATGGCAGGCGCCATGGAGTCCTTTTTAGTTTAACTTGCCGGCACGGCCGGCCAAAACGCGGCCTCTGTCGCCGGCAGCGGTTGATGCGCAGGCTGAAGCTGCGAAGTGAGCTTGAGCGTGCCTGCGCCGATCAGGACGATGTAGTAGGGCAACTCCAGCCCTTCCAGGCTGACGAACTGGGCAGAGACCAAGAAGCCGGACAAGCCGGCGATAATCATCCGGGCGGAATCGGCAATGAAGGGATCGTCTCCTGGGACGGCGTGCCGTAAGGGCCAGCACCGCGCCATGCACAGGAAATAGAACGTGAGAATCGCCGCCAAGCCGGGAAAGCCAAGCTCCGCCCCGATCTGCAACCACAACGTGTGCGCTTCTTTGCCTTGTGCCAGGCCGTACTTGCGGGCATTGATCGTGAAATGATCTGGCCCGATGCCAACGATCGGCTCGGCGATCATGATGTCGACGCAAATCTTCCACATATCGAGCCGGCTTTGGGCCGATTCATCCCGCTCCTTCTGATCGGCGAACGTGGAGGAGAACCGATTGAGCACTTCCGGTCCCGCCAGCCGCACTCCCAACAGTATCGCCAGGGCGAACACGGCATAATGCGCAGGCTTCTTGGGAATCAGCACGAACGAAACCATTCCCACGATGATGAGACCGAGCATTCCCCCGCGGGAGAAGGCGAACATGATGGAATGGGCCATCAGGCCGGCACAAAGGAACGCCAGCAGCTTTTTCCACAGCTTTTCTTCGTGCAGGCCCAGAAAGAACGCTAGCCCCGCGCCCGCAACCATGGCGATGGCGACGCAGTTGTTGTCCATGTCCCCAAAGCCGATCTCGTGCAGCCGGTTGTACCCCTGGTAGAAGGATTCGTTGAGCGTGAACGCCACGTAGCCCTGGCTGAGCATGATCGTCCAGGCAAGCTGCCTGAGCTTGGCCACGGAGTCGATCAACGTCAGGCCGACGACGAACGGGAGCACGATTTTGGACAGAGACTCGACAAAGGCAAAGCCGACCGTCGGATTGTCGGAAACCGCCGCCGAAACGCAGGACCAACCCAGGTACGCCAATAGCGCGAGCAGGATTCCCCGCGACCGGCCCAGATTCCAATTCCCCATGCCGTTGATGAACCAGCCAACGAGCAAGGCGATGGCGATGATGCGGCTGTAGTTTCCGGCCGGCACCGACCAATACCAGAGGGACTCCGGCTTGACGATGGCGAAGCAGACATAGATCAACAGACCCACAAAGGGGCTAAAGAGGGACGCCAGCGCCCCGCCGTAGGTACAAAAATAGGTAAAGAGCAGTCCCAAGCGAAATCCGGGTTCGGTCCGGCTACTTTCTTTGATCCGGACGTGTCCGGATGGCTCCTCAGATAATGTCCGCGAAACTCCGCTCGACCTTGCGGAAGTACAAGCAGCCAAACACCAATAGCCCTGCCGCCACAGTGGTCGATACACCCAGCGAATACAGGTCCAGCGGCAGGCCGAGGATCGCCGCGCGGAAATTGGCGATCAATCCATAGGCTGGATTGAGCGGCATCAGGTCGGCGAAGCGAGACTGCGCGATTTTGTCGGCGGGCAAGTAAATGCTCGGCGTGGCAAACATCCAGAGTTGGATCATGAACGGAACGGCATGCTTGGCGTCGCGATAGGCGACCGTCAGGGCCGATAGCAACACCCCCACCCCCAAGGCCGCCACCACCAGTCCCAGCGTCAGCGCTGGAATCAGCATCAGGCCCCAACCCGGAGCTACCTGGTACCAGACCATGAGGATCAACAGCATCACGAACGACACGGCAAAGTCGACCAGCCCCGCCCCCACCGCGCCCAAGGGGATGAACAGCCGCGGAAAGTACACCTTGCTCACCAGATTGGCGCTTCCCACCACGCTGCCGCTGGCGCTGGTGATCGCGGCGCTAAAAAAGCTCCAGGGGAGCATGCCTGCGAAGACGAACAGCGGATACGGCACATCGCCGGTGGAGATTCCGGCCACCCGGCCGAAGATCACCGCGAAAACGATCATCGTGGCCAAGGGCTGCAGCACCGCCCAAATAGCTCCGAGGGCGGTCTGCTTGTAGCGGACCTTTACATCCCGCCAGACCAGAAAATACAGCAGTTCGCGGTACTTCCATAGCTCCTGAAAGTCGATGAATTTCCAGCCTGGCTTCCGCTCGATGACCGTCAGCGGCGGTTCGCTTAGGCCCTCGGAGAAGCCCTCCGCGGCGACTGTGCGGCTGCCGCTCGCGATGGGGGCGGCCGGCGAATCCGCCGTGGATTCGACCGCGATTGCCGAATCGGCATCCGCCGCGGCGCGCTCGCCGGTGGACTCGTCTACGGACTCGGCTTCGGCGGGAATATGACTCATGAATTCGAACCGGCTACGGATAATTCGGGCAGAGGCGACGTGCTGCGCGGAAGAAAGGCGTCCAGCGGAGCAAGGCACCGGTCCCAGCAATGGTGCTCTTCGACATAGTGGCGGCCCTGTTCGGCCAATGCCCGGCGGCGAGCTGGATTGCTCCACAGGTAGACCATTTGCTCGGTCCAATCGGCGGGGTCGTCCGCCTGCACCAGTTCGCGACCCGGGCGGGCGGCAATTCCCTCGATCGCCGGACCCGAAGCCACCACGCACTTCTGCATCGACAGGGCTTCCAGCACTTTATTCTGTACCCCGCGGGCAACCCGCAACGGGGCGATGACCAATTCGGCGCTGGCCAGATACGGCCGCACGTCCGGCACTTCGCCAACTAATTCCACCCCTGGCAGCCGCGCCAATCGTTGCACCGCCGCATTGGGATTTTTTCCGACCAGCCGCAATTCCGCCGCAGGCACGCGGCGCCTCACATTTGGCCACACCTGCTCGCAAAACCAGTTCAAACCGTCGACATTCGCCCGATAGTCCAGCACGCCGACGAAGACACAGCTTGCCGGGCGCTCCTCCATCGGTCCGGTCGGCGCGAAATAATCCAAATCCACTCCATTCGGAAGGGCGACAATCCGCCCCGCCTTGCAAAAGTCTCGCAGGAGCTGGGCTTCC
>JALHPA010000067.1 GCA_022842745.1 Pirellulales bacterium | reverse complement strand
GCTTGTTCATCTCCAAGACGAGCTTGTCGACACCGGAGGTGTTGAAGTACTCCGGCGGCAGCAACGGGTTGGGGGCCACGAAGGCGCTGCCCATCGGGCCTTTGCGTTTTTTGGCGAACGCGGAATTCCGCAGGTCGGCGAACACCTGGCTTTGGGCGCCGCGCTTAAGCGATTCGGGTTCCAGCGTTTTGATTTTTTTCAGCGTGTTGGCGGCGTCGGGGTCATCGACGCTGGCGTAGTTGCCAACCATCACCGCCACTTCCTTGACCTGCTCTCCTTGGGCGTGCTTCATGACCTTGGGAGTGCCGTCCGGATTGAACCCGCGGCCGCGGACCTGGTGGGTATAGTCGAAGACTTTTTCGTGGACGAACGCCGGCAGTTTGTAGGTCTTGCGCAGCTCCAGAACCAGTTCGTGGGCTTTTTGTTCGGCGTTGTCGCCGCGAAAGACGGTGGCCAGGATCATCCAGGGACCGTTCGAGTCGGTGACGCGATACGATTTTTCGGGATCGGCGTCGATTTTTTTGAACGGGAGCAGCTTCTCCCACGGTTTGGCGGCGCGAGCCGTCTCTTCGCCGGGTGATAGCACGAACGCGACAAGCAAAGCGGCGGCCGTTGGATACTTGCCCATAGGGGTCATGGCGTGTGCGGAGGAGGGGGTGAGCCGGGGCCAAGGTAATGGGGAATCGGATCCTGTGCGGGGCGGGAGTCTAGCGGCTCGGGGGCAACGGGGCTAGAGCGATTGGGCGGTCCCTCACGCACTTCACGCCCGTCAGGTCCGCCGCCCGTTCTTCCGATACAGGACCGCCGCCAAGAGGTCCGGCGACCCCGCCTCGCCGCTCCGGTCGTAGTGCCACATCCGGTCCGTCGGCGTCCACCGCTCCTCGAGCGGCCATGGGGCAAAGGGAGAAAACCCCAGGGCTTGGGCCAACTTGCCCGAATTCATCGAAACGTCCCCTGCCCGCGGGGGAATTGGCCCCGCCTGCCGCCGCATGCACCCGATTAACAGGTCCGGGTCATATCCCCCGACCCGGTTTACGATCTGCGCGATCTGGTACAGACTCAGCCGCCGCGGCCCCCCGGCATGAAACAGACCCCGCAGCGGCCGCGACAACACCGCTTCGCACAATTCGTTCAGGCAATCCGTATATGTCGGAGTCCGCACCTCGTCGAAGTACAAAGTCGCCGGCCGCCCCTTCTTGAACCGCGATTGAATCCAGTCGATCGCCCCCGCGTGCCCGTTCAGGCTGATCCCCATCGGCAGCGAGATCCGCAGAATGCAAGCCTCCGGTTCCGCCGCCAGGATCAGCCGTTCCGCCGCCGCCATCGTCTGCCCATACACTGTCACCGGGTCCGGCGGATCCCGTTCGACGTGCTCCCGTCCCGCCGTCCCCGAAAACACCAGATCGATCGACAGATGCACCAGCCGCACATCCCGATCGGCGACCGCCTCGAGCAAATTCCTCACCCCCACCACGTTGATCCGCCATGCCATCGCCGGATCCAACTCGCAGCTTTTGAGCGCGCAGTTGCCCGCGCAATCCAGCACGCTGCGAAACCGGTAGCGATCGAACAATCGCCGCAGCGTCTCCCCATCCTCGGCGTTGCAGGCCAGAATTCCTGGCCCTTCCAGGCGACAGTTCTCCTCCTGCCGGACGCCAAATACCTGCCCGGGATACCGCGCCTGGAAATACGGTAGCGCGTTGTACCCGGCCACCCCGGAAATCCCGGTAATCAACAAGGGCAGCGGCAGCGGCACGGAATCCCGCTGCACGCCTGCCGGCGCGACAAACTTCGGCTGAACGATCAAGGCTGTGGCGAATCGAGGTCTAATTGCAGAATGGGACCGGCCATTTCGGCCCTCATGAAGCTTGGATCGCTACCGATCGGCGGTCGGCCCGGTTATTCTACCACCGTCGCTGCGGTTGGTGAGCGCTGTTGAGGCTCGGCAAAGCGCTCCCAGCCCATGCCGACCCGGCCGACATCTCCCGGTTCATGGTTTTTAGACAATACCCAGAAGAGACAGCGGATGGGCTACCAAACGCTTCGCCAGTGCATCGACGATCTGGACCGCGCGGGCCACCTGGTCCGCATTGAGGAACCGATCGACGCCAATCTGGAAGCGGCCGAAATCCACCGCCGGGTATTCGCCGCCCGCGGCCCCGCCCTTTACTTTTCCCGCGTCCTGAATTGCCCGTTTCCCATGGTTTCCAACCTGTTTGGAACCCGCGAGCGGATGCAATTTCTGTTTCGCGACACGCTGGCGACCGTGCGCCGCCTGGTCGAACTAAAGACCGATCCCTCCGCCGCCCTGCGCCGCCCATGGCGGAGTCTCGCTGCGCTTCGCGGCGCCCTCGCCATGCGCCCCAAGCAGGTCTCCCGCGGGCCGATCGTGGCCCATCGCACCAGCGTCGATTCCTTGCCGAAACTGCGCTGCTGGCCGGGCGATGGGGGCGCTTTTATCACCCTGCCTTTGGTCTATAGCGAACACCCCGACCATCCCGGCCCCCACCGCTCGAACCTGGGCATGTATCGCGTTCAGCTTTCGGGTGGCCAATACCGTCCCAATGAAGAAGTCGGCCTTCATTACCAGTTGCACCGCGGCATCGGCGTCCACCATGCCGCGGCCCTCCGCCGCGGCGAGCCGTTGCGGGTGAACGTTTTCGTCGGCGGCGCTCCGGCCATGGCCGTGGCCGCCGTAATGCCCCTCCCCGAAGGCCTAAGCGAGTTGGCCTTCGCGGGCGTCCTCTCCGGCCGCCGCGTCCCCCTCGTCCGACGCGGGGGCGAACTTCCGCTCTATGCCGAAGCCGATTTCTGCCTCACCGGCTGGATCGATCCGGTTCGACTCTTGCCCGAAGGCCCCTTCGGAGACCATCTTGGCTACTATGCCCAGGTTCACGACTTTCCCGTCCTGCATGTCGACGCCGTCACCCATCGCCCCGATCCCATCTGGCCCTTCACCGTCGTCGGCCGCCCCCCCCAGGAAGATACCCTATTTGGCGAGTTCATCCACGATTTGACCGGCCCCGTCATTCCCACGGTCCTGCCGGGCGTCCGCGCGGTTCACGCCGTCGACGAGGCGGGCGTCCATCCCCTACTGTTGGCCATCGGCAGCGAGCGGTACGTCCCCTACCAGCCGTTGCGCCGCCCCCAAGAACTGCTCACCCAGGCCAACGCCATCCTGGGCCAAGGCCAACTCTCTCTGGCTAAGTACCTGCTCCTGGTCGCCGAGCAGGACGCCCCCCACCTCGACGTCCAGGACATCGCCGCGTTTCTAAAGCACTTGCTGGCCCGCATCGATTGGCGCCGCGACCTGCACTTTCAAACCCGCACCACGATCGACACGCTCGACTACAGCGGCGGCGCTCTCAACGAAGGTTCGAAGGTCGTCTGGGTCGCCGTCGGCCCCCCCCTGCGAGAGCTTCCCCACGAGATTCCCACGGATTTGTCGCTCGGCGGCGCCCCTTTCTCCGCCCCCCGCCTCGCGCTCCCCGGCGTCCTTGTCCTCGCTGGCCCCCCCTACGCCGATCGCGGCGGGGATCTCCGATCGTGGGCCAACTCCCTCCCCTTGGACCACCCCTGAACCGTTTCCCCCTGGTCGTCGTCGTCGACGACAGCGAATTCGCCTCCCGCTGTTTGGCCAACTTCCTCTGGGTCACGTTCACCCGCAGCAACCCCGCCGCCGACATCCACGGAGTTGGCGCATCCATCGACGACAAGCACTGGGGCTGCGCTGGCTCGCTGATCATCGACGCCCGCCGCAAGCCCTTTCACGCCCCTCCCTTGATCGAAGACCCCCAGGTCACCGCGCGCGTCGACCGCCTCTTCGCCCGCGGCGGCCCCCTGGCCGGAATCGAGTGACCACAGCCGTACTCAGAGCAGCCGCTGTTGCCTGGACCACCCCAATTCCTCCCCCTAATCCTTCCCGATGCAATACAGCCCCTTCCGGCCGCGGAAGAACAGCCGCCCGTCCGAAATCGCCGGCGACGCGATCACCTCGTCCCCCACCTCGCTCTCCGACAACTTGTTGAACCGATCCGACGCCGAAACCACCGTGCATAGCCCATCCATGTTCACAAAATACACCCGCCCGTCCGCCGCCACCGGCGACGCCTTGTAACTCCCTTTCAATCGCTCGTTCCACCGCACCCGCCCCGTCTCCAGGTCGAAGCACCGCGCGATGCCGTCGTCGGTCACCGCGAACAGCCACCGCTCAGAGGCCACCGGCGAGCAACTGTCCGGCGTTCCGCGCTCGAACCGCCACTCGATCTTGCTCCTCGGCACTTCCCCCTCCCCCTCGGGCCGCACCGCCACCAGCGATCCCCGCATCCCGATTGTGGCGAATACCAGCTCCCCCACCATCGTCGGCCCTGTCACCGTCCGCCCCCCCACCAGATTCGGCAAGAACCAGCGCCGACTCCCATCGGCCGGATTGTAGGCGTCCAGGTGATTTCCCCCCATCACCACGATCTCCTCCACCTTGCTCTCGTTTTCCCCCGGCACGCTCCGCACGAGGGGCGTCGTATAACTGTCGCATTCCTCCGCCTTGGCCCCGGTCATCCGCGGCCTGAACCACTTCACTTTTCCGTTCCGCAGATCGTGCGCGACCACGTAGCTTGGCGACAAAGGCTCGGCGATCCCCGCCAGCGAGTCCTGCATGCACGCGGAAATCACCATGTTTCCGTGAATCACCGGGCTGTTGGCGTGCCCCCACCAGATCGTGTAGGCCCCGTGGTCCTCCTGCAAATTCCGCTTCCAGAGCTGCTCCCCGGAAAAATCGTACGCCGCCAGGTCCCCATTCCCGAAATGCACCACCACCGTCCGCCCGTCCGTCACCGGCGATGGGCTCGCCAGGTTGTGTTGATCGTGGAACTTCTGCTGCTTGCGATCCGAATCCGTTTTCTTCTGCAAAGGCATGCGCGCCGCCGACCCGCTCCCCACCGTCCGCGTCCACTCGATCTTCCCGTTCCGCTTCGACAGTTTCAGCAACAACAGATCCTCTCCCCGTTGCGTCGTGACAAAAATCGACTCGCCCCAGATGGCAGGCGTGCTGTTTCCCCATTCCGGCAGTTCGGTCCGCCAGAGAATCCCCCGCTCCGAGGTCCAAGCCAGCGGCAAATCCCTCTCGCCGCTCACACCCGTTCCTTGCGGCCCCCGCCACTGCGGCCAGTTTTCCCCCTCCGCGCGGCCGACCAGCGCCATCACAGAAAGCGCGATCGCCAAAAGCGCGGCCGCCCCCACCGCCGCAAAACGCCCGAAGCCGGCCCCCGCCCCGTACGTCTGGTCGAACTCCACCCTTGTCATGCCAGAATCTCCTTCACTACCTCGCCATGCACATCGGTCAGCCGCATGTCCCGGCCTCCGAATCGGAACGTTAGGCGCTTGTGATCCACCCCCAGCAGATGCAGTATCGTCGCGTGCAGGTCATGGATCGCCAGCTTATTTTCCACGACCTTGTATCCATATTCGTCCGTCGCGCCGTGAACCACCCCCCCCTTCACTCCCCCCCCGGCCAGCCAGACCGAAAACGCGAATGGATTGTGATCCCGGCCGTCGCTCCCCTGCGCGAACGGCGTCCGCCCAAATTCCCCCGCCCACACCACCAGCGTGCTGTCCAATAGCCCCCGCCGCTTCAAATCGATCAGCAACCCCGCGACCGGCTGATCCGTCGCCCGCGCGTTGTACTCGTGGTTCGATTTCAGCCCGCTGTGCGCGTCCCACCGGTCGTTCCCCGCGATCGGCGGGCAGGTCAATTCCACAAACCGCACCCCGCGCTCGACCATCCGTCGCGCCAGCAAACATTGCCGCCCATAAATCCGCGTCTGCGGGTACTCCGCCTCGACCCCATACAGCCGCAGCGTCTCCGCCGATTCCCCGGAGATGTCCATAACTTCTGGCGTTGCCATCTGCATCCGGTACGCCAGTTCGGCGTTGGCGATCGCCGCCTCGATTCCTCCATCGCCGCTCTCCGACAAAAACTCCGCGTCCAATTCCCCCACCAGGTCCAGCTTGCGCCGCTGTTGCCCCGCCTGCCGTTCGACTGGCAGCACGTTCGCCACCGCCTGCTTCGACGGTTTGAACAGCGATGCCTGATACGTGGCCGGCAGAAAGCCATTCCCGAAACAGTCGATCCCGCCTGGCGGAATCAGCCCACCGTTAAGCACCACAAACCCCGGCAGGTTTTCGTTGTCGCTCCCCAGCCCATATCCGGCCCAGGCCCCCATGCTCGGCCGTCCCTGCAATCCCGACCCCGTATGCAAGAAATAATTCGCCGCGGTGTGCTCCGAAAAATTCGAAGTCATCGACCGCACCACGGCCAGTTCGTCCGCGCACTTCGCCAGGTGCGGAAACAACGCGCTGATCGGAATTCCGCTCTCGCCATACGGCTGAAACGCCCACGGGCAACCGAGCGTCGCTCCATTGTTGTCGAACTGCGTCGGCTCCATCTTCATCTTGAACGGCTGACCATGCTCGCGATTAAGTCGCGGCTTCGGGTCAAACGTATCCATCTGCGACGGACCCCCGTCCATGTACAGAAAGATCACGTTCCGCGCCCGTGGTGCAAAGTGCGTCCCAGCTTTGCCCCCCTCGGACCGGGTTCCCGGCTCGGCGGCGCCGCCCGCTCCCTCAGCCCAATTTGCCCCCCCCGCGGCCAGCGCGGCCAACGCCACCGCCCCAAACCCGTTCGCGGCGCTCGCCAGCATCTGCCGCCGTGTTTGCGGCCGGTCGTGAAATCGGCAACAGTGCATCTTGGAACCCTCGGCCGTCCGGCCGTCCCGCCGGGGACAGCTATTCGACGAACACAAATTGTTTGGAATTGATCAATGCGTGGCAGAAATCGACCCACGCCTCCCGCGATTCCGTCTCCATTTCCTTTTTGGCCCCTGCCTCGGCGTCTATCTTCGCCGCTTGCCGCCGAAAGAACGCCATCGTCGCTTTCCGCTCCCGCTCGGTGGCCGGCCGCGCAAATGCCTGCACGTACAACCGATCGATCCGCTGCTCCGCCGTCGCCTCTGCCGCCGCGGCCCACTCCCGCTCCATCCACCGCCGGGCCTCGCCCAGCACCAAGGGATCGTTCATCATAATCAACGCCTGCGCAGGGACGTTCGACACATTCCGCCGTCCCACCGTGCTGAACGGCGTCGGCGTGTCAAAGGCGGCGAACATGGGCACGGGGAAGTTCCGCCGCACCTCCAGATAGATGCTCCGTCGCCCATTCCCATCCAGCGGGCCGGATTGTCCAGGCCGACCGCGCCCCTCCATGAATTCGGTCAGATGGACCGGAACCGGCGGACCAAACGACGTCGTGTCCAGGCGTCCCGACAACGCCAACAGCGCATCGCGAATCGCCTCCCCCTCCAGCCGCCGCACCCGCTGCCGATGCAAGAGCTTATTGTCCGGATCGAATTCCTCCCCCTTGGAATCCCCCCGGCTCGACATCCGATAGGCGCTCGACAGCATTATGGTGCGAATCAGCCGCTTGACCGAGTAGCCGTCCGCGATAAAACGCGACGCCAGGTGGTCCAACAACTCCGGATGCGTCGGCGCCTCTCCCAGCGCTCCGAAATTATCCACCGAACCCACAATTCCCCTGCCAAACAAGTGCTGCCAAATCCGGTTCACCGCCACCCGCGCAAAAAATGGATTTGCCGGATCCACGATCCGCCTTGCAAGTTCCAAACGGCCGCTTCCGCCGTCCGGTTGAATCGTCGGCTGCTCGCTCCCCGCGATCGCCTCCAAAAACCTCCGCGGCGCCGCCTCCCCCAAGGTCTTCGGGTTTCCCCGCACGTACACCCGTTCGTCCTGCCCCGTCCCGTCCGCTATGGCCAAGGCCGCGATCGGTTCGGGCATCGCTTCCTCGATCGTCTTTCCCCGCGACCGGGCCGCCGTCAGTTGCTCGTCGAGCGCCAATACGCCAGCCTGTTTCGCCGGCGCGAACCCTTGCTCGATCATCCACCGCACCAACCCATCCTGCGACTCGGAAGCGCGCCCCTCCTGCCAGGCTCGCAGCGACTCCTCCCACAGCGCCCCGAGTTTTCCGGCCAGCGCCTGCACGGAATCGACCGCCGGATCCGCGAGCGCCGCGGCATTCAGCCCATTTACCTCCGGCGGCGGCGTCCATCCCGCTTTCGCGAATCGGATCTCATCCACCGCCAGCCAGCCATCCCCCTCGTCCAGCAATTCCAAGTACCCCAGGTGCCCCTGATACTTGCTCAGATCGCCCCCCTGCTCGTGCCAATGGGGCGTCTCATTATTCACCGCGAATGAGAATCCCGAAAACAGCAACGCGCTGAATTCATCCATCCGGTAACCGTCCACGATCAACCGCACCCGCGCGTTCTTCCCCGCCAGCCGATAAAAAATCCGCTCCCCCGAAATCGTGAACGTCGGCGAGCGCAGCGCCCCGCGCAGTTTCGTCGACAGCCGGCCGCTGTTTGCCTCCCCCGGTGCCAGCGTTCGCCCCCCCTCCCGGTGCGAATTCCACTCCTTGCGCCGGGTCGGACCGCTCCCAAACGCCTCACCGCTGACAAACCACGATCCAAATTTCTCCCCCTCAAAATCCGCAAACAATGTCGCGGCGCCTTGCCGCTCTTTCCGTTCCTGCGCCAGCGACTCCACCTGGGCCGCTGCCTGCCGCGCTGCCGCCGCGAACGGCTCTCCCTGGTCTTCCCCCGCTGCCATTCCCACCCGTTTCCAGCTCCATAGCGGATGCCCCGGCCCGTCCGCCGCCGGACCTTGAAATACCGCGAGCCACGCCTTCAGCCGATCCGCGTCCAATCCCCGCTCCCTCGCCACCACCTCCAAATTCGCCCCCCCCTCGCGCCGCGCCACCTCCCTCGCCGCCAGCAAGTACCGCCCCAGCTCCTCCCCGCTCAACGTCGGCCCTCGGACCAATAATTCCCCCAACGATCCATTTGCATTCGCTTTCTCCTGGGCCAGCTCGGCCGCCAGCTTGCCAATCCGTCCCCCCGGATCCAGCCACGCCCTCTGCTGCCGCGAACTCTTCACGAATCCCCACAGGGAATACACGTCGCGCTGGGAAATCGCGTCGAATTTGTGGTCGTGGCACCGCGCGCAACCCAGC
>JALHPA010000066.1 GCA_022842745.1 Pirellulales bacterium | reverse complement strand
CGCTGCGCTGGGGGGGGGGGGGGCGGGGTGGGGGGGGGGGGCCGCCGGGCCGGGAGGAGTCGGAGCTGGGCCGAAGGGATCGGCTTCAGCAGCCGGAGGAGGGTTCGCCGGCGGGGCTGGGGCGGCGGGACGATCGGCCGCGGGGGCGGCAGGAGGGGCGGCAGCGCCGCCAAAGGGATCCGCATCGGCGGGGAGCGCCGGCGGGGGATCGGCAACCGGCGGGGGCGCGGCGGGCGTACCCGCGGGTGGAGCCGCTCGATCGAGCGCAGCCGGAGCTGGGGCATCGAAAGGATCGGGCGCGGCGGGTACCGGGGCTTCTCGCAGCGGGGCAGCGGCATCCGCCGCACGCAAGGCTTGCAACCGCTCCGCTTCCTGTTGTTTGGCGCGGGCATAACGGGCCTGCTTCAGCTTTTCTTGCCGCTGATAGGCGATCACTCTCGCCTGGCCACGATATTTCTCGATCAAACCACGGGAGCGGCCCTGTATCCGCTCGAGGGCGCGGCTCACCTGGTAAACGCCATTTACGTCGGCGGCCTCGAGCTTTGCCGCTTGGGCCAGATCGGCCTGGGCCTCTGGAGTGCGTCCCAGGCGTTCGAGTACCAAGGCCCGGAAATAGTAGGGACGCGGATCGGAGGTTCCGCCCGCGATGGCGGAGCTAAGGTCGCTGTGCGCCGCGAACAGGTCACCGGCGAAATAGCGGTGTACACCGCTGCCATAGTATTGGCCCAGCACCGACTCGTCGGCGGATGCGGCGTTCGTCCCAAGGGCGACGCTCAAAACTCCCCAGACCAGGGTAATCTTCCTGATCATGCACGGTACTCCTTGGTTGGCAAAGTCGATGGTGGACCGAGCGGCAAGCAGGCGGTCCATCCGAAAACGGGGTTCCGAGGAAATCGATGACCGGGGACGCCGTGGCGCGCATCCACTTCGCGCGGCAAGCGCCAAAACAAACATTGTGCCCCGGACTTCGACATCGTAACCGTGGTAGCGGGAGATTTCAAGAAAACCAGATCTCCGACCGCGTCCGGGAAACCTTGCGCAAGACGACGGCAGGGGGGTCGCTAGGCCTGATAGGGCCCGCTGGCGTCCAATGACGCAACGGATTGCCTCGAAAGAACGGGTAAGCCCGACGGGACCCAATGTGCTTGTGGCGCCGCTACGGAACTCGCCTTTTCGTTGGACGGCACCTTGATCTGCATTTCGTAGGCGCGCATTTCCAGGTACAGAAATATGGACCCAATGACCAGCGCCACAAAAGCGATGATGAGCATCACCGTGTAGACGTTGGCAGGCTGCTTCTGTCCCGCGCTAAGGTTGTCGGGCAAGGATTTTGAGTCGGCTAGTGACACTATCCCCTCGTCGAATTTGTTGCCGCTGATAGTCTTTCATTACCGAACCGATCGCCACGTCGCCGCGGCCGTACTCGGCGTCGGTGATCCTGATACGTCCGATAAACGTGTTCCCGCGGTAAACGTCGAGCTCGTGCCCGGCGCGAATTCCGTCGTCGAAGCCGACGCTGATCTGGACCAGTCCGTCGCGGTTGATTTCGGTGACTTCTCCCGTGACCGGCGGAGGTTCCGCGTGCAAGGGATCTTCCAAGGTTCGCCCGACCTGGGCCAAGAGGAGCTTGGCCTTCGCGGTATCGGCGGCCAGTTGCTGGGTTCGCTCTTCCAGTTGCGGCAGCTTGACCTTCAGGCGACTCAACTCGTCGGTGGCCGCGACGAACGCCTTGAAGCTGTCATCGGCGATTTTCTGCTGTGCTCGGACGTCGTCGCTGAGCTTCTTGTTTTCGTCGCGAGCGAGGGAGAGGTTTTGTTGTTCGACCTTGAGCGTGGCGACGCTGGCTTCCAGGTTTTTGGAGGCGGCGGCCAATTGCTCGCGCGTGTCTTTCAGTTCTTTGTCGGCGGCGGCGAGGGCCGTTTCCAGCTTGGCGAGCGCTTCGAGCTTGGATGCCTGCGCCGCGGTGAGCACACTTTCCAGGTTCGCTTTTTCGGCGCGCAACTGGTTGTTGGCGGCGATCTGGTCGGCGAGTTTTTTCGACCAGCCGGTACTGGGATTATTGATCGCTTCCTTCCAATTGGTATGGGTCGCGTAAACCATGAGGGCCATGGTCATGAACACGAGCGCCATACCGGCGATCAGACCCGTAAAAATCTTGCCGAGCAGATTCATGGCCTCTTCCTACCGATCCAACGAGCGGTCAAACAGTTCCACGCGGTCGCCGGCCTTTAGCACCCCGGACCGCGAAAGCGCACGCCGCAACCGGAACGGCGTCCAGAACCAAAAATCCACCGCTGCGCAAGCGATTCGCGCTTGATCGGAAATGGCGGATAAGTTCCGTCGAGGTGAACCCTTAGTATAGTTGGGGCATTTGGGCAAAGTCAATCAACAGGGATTGGAAATTCGTGCCCCTCCCAGTCGGCGCGAATTTGCCTTGATCCTTGCGAAATAACAAGTTACGAGCCAAGGTCGCAAAGACTCGCCGGGGTCGAAGACGATCGAACTAGCCTGTGTGGCCTGGGGATCCACTCGCTCTGGGGGGCCACGGCACAAAGGGGCTTGTTGTTCTTTGGTAGTCGCGGTAATCGTCGCCACGGCTGGCGACGGCTTGGGCTTCGGTGGCCGGAATGCCGGTCACTTTGAACAAGAAGTACAGCATGAGGGCGGGGGCCAGCAGCGTGACCCACCCGTGCGGCGCCGCGATGCCGATCAGCACGTAGGTCCACCAATGGAGCCATTCAAAGAAATAGTTGGGATGGCGGGAGAAGCGCCAGAGGCCAGCACGGCAGGTTCGGCCGCGGTTGGATGGATCGGCCCGGAAATTGGCAAGCTGCCAATCGGCCAGCGTCTCTCCCACGATGGCCACCAACCACAGGGCGGCGGCTGTCCAGTCCAGGACTCCGAGAGATTCGCGCGGGGCATGCATTGCGATCAGCATCGGCAAGGCAAATAGTAGAGCCAACAGCCCCTGGGCCTGAAAGAATAGGAAAAAAAAGAGCGGCGCTTTGCGGCCCCAGTTTTGCCGCAAGGCGCCATACCGACCGTCCTCCGGTTTGCCGAGTACGCGATTGACCAGGATGTATCCGGCCAATCGAAAGGACCATAGTCCCGCCAGCACGGCGACGAAAATGCGGCGGGACATCGGCGCCTGCGCCGTGGCCGCGAAAAACAGGGCGAGGAGTCCGACTCCGGCGGCCCAGCCGACATCGACGATGCCGGCGTCGCGGCGAATCCACTGGACTGTCCAGAGGATGGACATCGCGAGGGCCATGAATACCCAAGCGACGATGATCTGCGTAACGAAATCGAGCATGCCAAGCGTGCAACCGACCGAGCCGATAACCCCATTCGATCAAAAGTGTAGCGAGCCGGGCTATATTGGCGAGGCTCAGGGTGCGGCGCGAACCAGAAGCCGTGCCGCTCGATCCTGCAATTGATCTATCAACCTGTCCGTCACAGCCTGGGAGTTTTGCCATGCAGACCGCGACCTTTGACACTGCGCGTTCGGAAGCGTTTGGCCGGCGGATGATGGACGTGCTTAATCATGCGGCGTTGGCGTTTATGACGTCGTTGGGGCACCGCACGGGTTTGTTCGACGTGCTGGAGTCAATGCCTGCTTCGACCAGTCAGCAGATCGCCGAACGCGCCGGTCTGAGCGAGCGGTACGTCCGAGAGTGGTTGGGGGCGATGGTCACGGCCGACGTGATCGAGTACCACCCGCAGGACCAGACGTTCTTTCTGCCGCGGGAACATGCGGCTTTTTTGCACCGCGGCGCGCGGCCGAATAACATGGCCGCCTCGATGCAATGGTTCGCGGTGCTGGGGTTTGTGGAGGATCACGTTCTGGAGGCGTTTCGCCATGGGCGGGGGGTGCCGTACTCAGCGTACCACCGGTTCCATGAAGTGATGGCCGAGGAAAGCGATCAGACCGTGGTCGCCGGACTGTTCGAGCACATCCTGCCTTTGGCGCCTGGCTTGCAGCAGCGGCTGGAAGCCGGGATCGACGTGTTGGACATTGGCTGCGGCAGCGGTTTCGCCCTGTTGGCGATGGCCGCTCGATTTCCCCGTAGCCGATTCGTGGGCTACGACCTGTCTCGAGAGGGCATTGCCGCGGCCGAGCAACGAAGGCAGGCGCAGGCGTTAGGCAACGTGCGGTTCGGGGTACACGACCTGGCGGAGATGACCGACCGCGAGGCGTATGATTTGATCACGGCCTTCGACGTGATCCACGACCAGGCGAAACCGGCGCAGGTGCTGTCGCGCGTCGAGACGGCGCTGCGGAGAGACGGCGTCTACTTGATGCAGGACATTGCCGGGTCGAGCGATCTGGAGGCGGACAAGGAGCACCCGCTGGCGCCGCTGTTGTACACGATTTCCTGCATGCATTGCATGTCGGTCTCGTTGGCCAATGGAGGGCCGGGGCTGGGAGCGATGTGGGGGAAGCAGACGGCCCAGCGGATGCTGGCCGATGCGGGATTCGTCAACGTCCGGGTGGAAAGCCTGCCCCACGACATCATGAACTACTACTACGTGGCCGAGCTGCCGCCGAACGCGTGACCTGCCGATGCGTGCCACCTCATGTGGGTCGACGCCAGCGTCCGATTTGCGTCCACGCCCCCCCGGCGATCGCGAAAAGCACAAAGAGCAGCCAACCCGTCGGCTCGGGGATTGCCTCGGTCAGGAGATTGTCGAGGGCGAAATAGGCGGGCGTATTCATGCCGAATGGCCCGTTGTCGGAGGAAGAGAGTTGGAACGTCAGCCGCCGAGCGCCCGAGAGGGGCGTCAGGTCGACGCTCTTCCAGGAATCGAGGATGTAGTCCTCGCCGTCCGAGGGCGCCCGATAGTCCGCGAGTGCGACCTCGACGGTTGCCGGCAGGGTTTGTCCGCTCGCGTCGATTCCACCGATCTGGAGTAGGAAGAAATCGGGGAAATCAGTCTCCACGACTCCGAACGTGGCCGGATTGTCGCCGAATTTCTTGGCGAACGGGTCTCCGTCGCGGATCGAGAGCGCCGCGTAGGTGGTGTTGGTCAATTCGACCGAACGGGGCAAGAAACCGGCCGGGAGTTCAATCTGGGGGGCGGGAAATCCGCCGACAAAAGCCACGGCGTATTGGGACGAAGCGCTTGCCCCCCCTCCTGGGAATGAACTGTACTGGTTGCCGAACCCAGGCGTGGTACGGTCGGTGCGGTTGGAATAGGACCAGCCGTTCCAGAAGGGAAAATTGAACTGGGCATCGATCGCGAAGACGTTGTTGAACGTGGCCCCGCCGCTGATGAACGATCCGTCGTGCGATTGGCCGGCCAGCAGGCCCCCTGGGTCGCCGTTGTACTGGGACTCTGACCCCGGCAATGGGAGACCCTCGAAGGTCGCGACCTGCGCTGCCGACAGCGTTGTCGACAGCGTTGTCGGCAGCGCTGCCGCATACGTCGTCAAGACTAAGAGGATAGAAACCAGCGGGCGAGCGAGCATGGAGTACCTCCGGGGAAGCGGCATTGGGCAAACGGACTGGACGCGGGGTCGGTTCAAAATTGGGACCAAGGCTCTCCCCCGGCGCGGGTACAGAGAGCGGCCAGGACCCGCAGGTCGAGCGATTCTGAAAGAAAGTGGACGGCGCCGTCGGCGGTGGCGGCGTGGGCGCCGCCGGGGTGATCGCTACGCAGATCGTTTTCCCAATCCGGGGCGGCGTTGATGGCAAAGGCCTGGTCGAAAATGTTGCGGCCGTTGATCCATTGTCCGTCGGCAAAGCGGGAATCTTCGCCGACGATCAGGGTTTTGGACGCCCCGTCGCGAATCTGCCGTAGAGCGATGGCAACGTCGTACAACATGACGCCGCGGGGAGGGTTGTTGGGCCCGCTGATCCGCTCGCCGAATATGCCGCCGAAATCGCAGGCCCCGCGACCCGAGACGAGAGGCGATAACCGCCGCGCGTCGGGGCAAAGATAGACCGGCACGACAACGGCGGCCGCGGCTGCGTTTTCCGGACTGTCAAAGGCTTGTTTGAAATCCAACCGAGCGAAGAGCGCCTGTTCCTCGATCTGTGGCAACAAAAACGCCGACCAGGCGAGTTGACGTTTGGTGCGATTGCCCTGCGGACGCCATTCGACGCCCCCCGGCGGAAAGGCGCGGTGCAAGGCATGATAAGAATTTAGCGCTAGCCCAATTTGGCGGAGATTATTGCGGCAGTTGGTACGGCGGGCGGCGTGCCGCGCTTGGTGGATCGCTGGCAAGAGGAGCGCGGCCAAGGCCGCGAGAACCGCCATCACGACCAGTAGCTCGACCAGCGTCACGGCGGCGCGGTGCGCAGGAGGCCGCTGGAGCGGTTGGTGGCCGGCCGGGAGGGAGGTCGCCATGAGCGGTGCTCGATAACGCGGGCCGAGCGTAGGACGTTTCGGCTGCGGACCGAGCGCAAGCGCAGGGCCACAGTCACGCCAACGATCCGGCCGCGGAAATCGCCTTCTAGCGGTTTTTACAAGTCGATCGCAACGTTTGTCCCTCGCAAACGATTGCTCGCAACGCGCTGGTAGGTCTTCTGACTTCCGAGCTAAACCGCCAAGCCTTCTCGCGTTCCATCCGTCTTTCGATCGATGGGGCGCAATGGCGCTCAGATTAGGCGGCTTATTGTCACTCGGTTACAGCGGCGGGGCCGTCCTGGAATTGGCTTGTCGATCGATTCGACAGGCCGCACCAGAGTTCCCTGTTGAGCCGGACAGGACGAATTCCCCGTGCCGGCGCACCAACGCACGTCGAAACCGGCCGCAGTATATCGGTCGTCTGCGCGACTGTCAAACTTTTCGCCGGGTTTGAATTTGCGCGCGAAGAAGTTCGCCGCCGATGGACAGCGTTGTGTGGCGCGGGCATCGTGGAAAAATTCCCGATTGCTAACGCGAAGAAAACGTCTGGCCGATGCGGGAGGTGAATTTCGCACGGCGGGCGTGTATTATGTCCGACTGGCTGTCCGCATCTCGTTACACGCTCGACTGGTTTAGCATCCGGGGAGAATTTCATGCCGTTGCTCGCACTTCCCTCGATTCGTTCCGCAGGTTGGTTGGCATTGGTTGGAGCGATTCTCGCGTGGCCGACGCTGGAAGCGGCTGCGGCAAGTCCGGGCGTTCCCGGCGCTTCGATCAAGTGGAAGCGGACGGAGTTGGACAGCAAGTTCCGCAGCGAAGGGGCGGCGGTGGGGGACTTCAATCGCGATGGCAAGATGGACATCGCGGCGGGAAGCGTGTGGTACGAAGCGCCCGATTGGAAGATGCACCTGATTCGCGATAAGGCTGGGGAGTTCGATCCGCATGGCTATAGCGACACATTCTGTAATTTTGCCGAGGATCGGAATGGCGATGGTTGGACGGATTTGCTCGTGGTGGATTTTCCCGGCGCCCCCACCTGGTGGTTCGAGAACCCGCAGAACAAGCCGGGGCCTTGGAAGAAGCATGTGTGCGTTCCGGTCACCAATAATGAAAGCCCGGATTATCGGATGATGGGGAAAACTGGCCGGGCGCTGGTGCTGGCGACCTGCCTGACGCCGAACAACCCGGATGGCCCGGAGCGATTTATGTGCCTGGCCCGACCCGACAGCGACCCGTACAAGCCGTGGCACATCCAGCGGGTGTCGGCGAACGGCGCTCCGGGAACCAACAAGTTTTCGCACGGCATCGGACTGGGAGACATCAACGGCGACGGCCGGGACGACCTGTTGACGACGCAGGGGTGGTGGCAAGCGCCGGCCGACTCGGCTTCGAAGGATGAATGGAAGTTCCACTCGGCGCCGTTCGGAAAGGATTGCTCGCATATGTATGCGTACGACTTCGACGGCGACGGAGACAACGACGTCCTGAGCACCTCGGCTCACCAACTTGGAATGTGGTGGCATGAGCAAGGTCCGGACGGTTGGAAGACCCATGAAATCTCCCGCGACTTTTCGCAGACGCACAGCTTGAACCTGGCGGATATCAACGGGGACGGTTTGCCGGACTTCATCACGGGCAAACGCTATTGGGCCCACGGCCCTTCGGGCGACGTCGATCCTGGCGCGCCTCCCGTGGTGGCGTGGTACGAATTGCAGCGCAAGGACGGGAAACCCGTTTGGCAGATGCACGAAATCGACCACAATAGCGGGGTGGGGACGCAGTTCGAGGTGGCCGACCTGAATGGCGACAAGCTGCTGGATGTCGTCGTCGCAAACAAGCGGGGAGTGTTTTGTTTCGTGCAACAGCGAGAGTGAGCTCGCATTACACCTGGAATACGCCCAGCTTGAGAGCGCCGCTTTCGGTCTGCCGGGTGGCGATCTCAAGGGCGGAAATCAGCGTCTGCCGCGTATCGGCGGGATCGATGATGGCATCGACCCAACCCCGCGCGGCGCCATAGCGCACGTCGGTCTGGCGTTCGTAGTCTTTTTTCACGCGGTCGCGCAGTTCCGCCAACTCGGCGGCGTCCACGCGGTGTCCCTGACGTTCCAGGCTCTTGATGGTCACGTCCAACAGGGTGGAGGTCGCCTGCTCGGCGCCCATCACCGCGCAGCGGGCGTTGGGCCAGGCGAAGATGAACCGCGGGTCAAAGGCCTTGCCGCAGAGGGCGTAGTTGCCTGCGCCGAAGGAGCCGCCGGTGATTACGGTGATCTTGGGGACGCGGCTGTTGCTGATGGCGTTGACGAGTTTGGCCCCGGCCTTGATGATCCCGGATTGTTCGCTGTCGCGGCCGACCATGAAACCGTTGACGTCTTGCAAAAACACGATCGGCAGCCAGTCCTGGTTGCAATTCAGGACGAACCGCGCGGCCTTTTCCGCGCTGTCGACGTACAGCACTCCGCCGAATTGCAGCGGACCCTGCGCGGGCCGGACGCGCGTCCGCTGGTTGGCTACAACGCCAATCGGAAAGCCCCCCAGACGCGCCACACCGCAGACCACGGTACCCCCGTACTCCGCCTTGTACTCGGCGAATGTGCTGCCGTCCAGGAGGCAGCTTAGCACGTCGCGCACGTCGAATTCATCGCGGGGATTGCCGCTGACAATTCGGTACACGTCATCCGGCGGACGGGCAGGGTCGAGCGCGGGTAGCCGAGTGAACGGCGGGCCCGGTTGGTC
>JALHPA010000065.1 GCA_022842745.1 Pirellulales bacterium | reverse complement strand
GTCGGCCACCGCTATTTCGACCAGTTTTTCGCCACCTGCGGGCGGGTGCTGCGGCCAGCTGGGCAGATGCTCCTACAAACGATAACCATTCCTGATCAGCGGTTCGCCGGATACACGAAAAGCGTGGACTTTATCCAGCGATATATCTTCCCCGGGGGCTGCCTGCCCAGCGTCACGGCAATTTGCGACTCGCTGACCTGCGCTTCGGACTTGCGGCTGGCCCATTTGGAGAGTATCGGCCCGCACTACGCGCGCACGCTGCGCGCGTGGCGCCAGCGATTTTGGCAAGCGATCGAGCAAGTAAAACGGCTGGGATACACGGACAGCTTTATCCGTATGTGGGATTTCTATCTTTGCTATTGCGAGGCGGGATTCTTGGAACGCTCGATCGACGACGTCCAGATGTTACTCGTCAAACCGGGCTGGGGGCGCAGCGCCGAGTGAGTCCGGCGCAGCATCCCCCTGCTTCGAATTGCCGCGTCGCACCAACATCAGCAGTGCGGCAAAATCGTAGACGGCGTGGGCCACGATTGGGACCGCCAGACCTTCAAATTCGTAGGCCAGCCAGCCCAGATAGGCGCTGGCCAGCCCCGCCAGGATGGCATACAGCGATGTGACCGCGTGGGCCAAACCAAAAACGACGCTCGTGATGACCAGCCCCCCCGTGCGGCCCGCCCAATCGGCCAACAACGGCTGCAGCACGCCGCGAAACAGCAGTTCTTCGCCCACGCCGGCCAAAAGTGCGATCATTCCCAGCTTCCAGACCGGCAACGGCCGAAAGAGCGGGATCAGGAACTGATTGACCGTTCGATTCAACTCGCCAAACCAGCCCCACGACAGCCGGCGGAAGAGCGCCAATCCCACCAGCGGCGGCCCGGCCGCGAGTACTCCCCAGGCCAACTCATACGCCGTTCCGCCGACCAGAGCCCAGGCCGGCAGCGGCACGAACGCGCGCGCGGCCAGCGCGATCCCTGCCAGGCCGGTCTCAAAAATCACCGTCAGGCGAAAGGGGTCGGGGCTGGGAGCGAGTGCGCGCATCGATTAGTCTTCAGGCACTGGACGATGACCGCTACGGATTCGGGGTCGCAGCCATGCAGCTTCAAGTCTTTGATTCTAAACAGGTCCTCGGGGCGAAAGCCGCTTCCGACGGGGCGGCCCTCTTGCGTAAAGCCGCGCTGCTAAGCGGGCGCGCCAATTTTATCGTGGCCACCGGCGCCTCGCAGTTTGAAGTATTGGACTCGCTTTCGCGGCAACCTGATATGCCTTGGAACCGCCTAGTGGGCTTCCATCTCGACGAGTACGCCGGGTTGGAAATCACCCATCCCGCCTCGTTTCGATTGTACCTTTGGCAGCGTTTCGTATCCCGCCTCCCGATTCCACTTCGCGCCTTCCATTTTATCGAAGGCGAGGGAGACCTGCGGGCCGAATGCCAGCGGGTGGGGGCAATTCTGCGGCAACATCCCATCGACGTGGCCTTCGTGGGAATCGGAGAGAATGGGCACCTGGCGTTCAATGACCCCCCGGCCGACTTCGAGACCGATGAGCCTTACCTGGTCGTGCAACTCGACGAGGCCTGTCGCCGGCAGCAGTTGGGCGAGGGATGGTTCCCGACCTTCGAACACGTTCCCACCCATGCCATCAGCATGTCGATCCGGCAGATCATGAAGAGCAAGGCGGTCGTGTGCGTCGTGCCAGACAAACGCAAGGCCGCGGCCGTGCGCGACGCCGTCCAGGGACCGGTTTCTCCGGCCGCTCCAGCGTCCATCCTGCAGCAGCACCCGAATGTGACTTTGTACCTCGACCGGGATTCGGCCTCGTTCTTGGAATAGAACCCACGTCCGCGCCGCTTCCCCCGCGACCCATGTACTTCGATCTCCAGGTCAACGGCTACGGCGGCGTCGATTTCAATCAAGACGAACTCGCCCCCCCAGAGCTGCACAGAGCTTGCGTGGCATTGCAACGGGATGGCGTCGAGCAATTCCTGCCGACGATTATTACCGACGATCTGCCGGTCATGGAACGCCGACTGCGCCGCTTGGCCGGGCTCCGCGCACAGGATCCCCTGGCGGAGCGAATGATCGCCGGCTTGCACGTCGAGGGTCCATTCATCAGCCCCCACGACGGCTATCGAGGAGCGCACCCCCGCGATGCCGTCCGCACCGCGAACGAGCGGGATGCCATGCGCCTGTGGGAAGCCTGCGAAGGATTGGCCCGCATCTTCACCCTGGCGCCTGAGGCCGATCCCAACAGCGCCGTCATCTCCCGATTGGTCAAGGAAGGAGTCGTAGTCGCTGCGGGACACACCAACGCGACTCTGGCTGAGCTGTCCGCCGCCATCGACGCGGGTCTCTCCCTGTTCACGCACCTAGGAAATGGCTGCCCGCCACTTCTGCCCCGGCACGACAACATCATTCAAAGGACCCTTAGCCTGGCCGATCGGCTGTGGATTTCGTTTATCGCCGACGGTGCGCACGTCCCCTACTTCGCCCTCGGAAATTATCTTCAAAAAGTGGGGATCGAGCGCGCTATCTTGGTTACGGACGCCATCGCTCCGGCGGGCTTGGGGCCAGGCAGCTACACCCTCGGCCGCTGGAAGCTGGAAATTGGTCCCGACCTGGTAGCGCGATCCCCCGATGGCAGCCACTTGGTCGGCTCGGCCTGCGGAATGCCCCGGGTGGCCGAAAACTTGCGGACCCACCTCGGACTGAGCGACGAGGATCTGCGTCGCATCGCCTCGATCAATCCGCGTCGCGCGCTCACTAGCATTGCCGGCGCGAGCAGCGCGCAGCCCGCCGCGCCGCCGCTTCCGATCCCACTCTAATCGCCGTTGGAAAAGACGCATGCGCATCGATGCCCACCATCACTTCTGGCAACCAGGCCGCTTCAAATATCCCTGGATCGGTCCGGCTACCCCCGCGCTGGAGCGGGACTTTGGTCCAGGGGACTTGGTCCCTTTGCTTACCGAGCACCGCCTAGACGGCAGCATCTTGGTCCAGACGATCCATTCGCTGGCCGAGACCGAGTGGTTCCTTGAACTAGCGAAGGCGGAAGAACGCTTGTTGGGCGTGGTCGGTTGGACCGATCTGGCGGCCAAAGAATTGGCGGCCTCGCTCGATCGTCTGGCGGCGGCCGGAAAACTAGTCGGCGTGCGGCACAATTTTCAGGACGATCCCGACTCGGCCTGGCTGGAGAGCGAGGCAGTGCAACAGGGACTGGCAGTACTGGCGGATCGAGAGCTGGCGTTTGATTTGCTCCTCCGCCCCCGGCACCTGGCGGCGGCGATCGAGACCGCCCGCCGTCATCCGGACTTGCGGCTGGTCGTGGACCACATCGCCAAACCCCCGATTGCCGCCCGTCGCGGCTGGTCGCACGACGGCGGAGAATGGGAGGCAGGCATCCGCGAACTGGCCCACTGCCCGAACGTGACCTGCAAATTGTCGGGCATGATTACCGAGGCCGATCCGCGACAATGGACGTGCGACGACCTAAAGCCCTATGTCGACCATGTGCTCGCCTGCTTCCACGCCGATCGCGTGATGTTCGGCAGCGACTGGCCCGTCTGCCTGCTCGCGGGTTCGTACAGGCAGGTGATCGAGGCCCTTGATTCGACTCTAATCGGCCTCTCCCACGCCGAGCAGGCTCTGGTCTTTGGCGAGAATGCGGCGACTTTCTATCGATTGGAAACAGAGCCCGAGTAAAATGTCGCCCGGCCGGCGCACAACGGCGCGGCGCCAGGCAGTCCCAACCTACTGCCTAATAGGCCTTGGCGAAGATCGCCACGCTCTCGCTCGGTTGTCCGGTGAAGATACACTTGCCACCCACAGGCGTCCCGTCCGGAATCTGATCGGCCAGCGGCAAGCAGCGTACGGTGACCTTCAACCTGGCCAATAACTCCTGCGCTTGTGGAGAGTCAGTCCAGGGGCACAGAGCGAAGCCGCCGTGCATTTCTGGCCGATCCTCGTTTCGCGGGGTGAAGTACTCAACAAATTCCCGCGGGTCGAGAATCGTTCGGGTATTCGCGTCGCGGAACTGCCTGGCCCGTTCGAACAATCTGGCTTGGATATCCGCCAGCAACGACGCCGCGCCGCTCACGAACTCCGCCTTGGGAATCGATGCTTTTTCGGTCGGCGGCTTGTCCCTGCGAGCCATGAATACCGAGCTGGCCGCCACATCGCGGGGTCCGATCTCCAGCCGCACCGGCACCCCCTTTTTCACATGTTGCCAAGTCTTTTCTCCGCCGCGCAAATCGCGGTCGTCGATTTGCACGCGCAACGGCTCGCCGGCGAACGCGATTCCGCGCAGCTCCGCCTCCAGGCCCTTGCAAAAACCCAACACTAAGCTCCGTTCCTCGTCGTTTCGATAGATCGGCAGCAGCACGATCTGCGCCGGGGCCAGTCGCGGGGGCAGAACCAGACCATCATCGTCGCTATGGGCCATGATTAGCGCCCCAATTAACCGCGTGCTGACGCCCCACGAGGTCGTCCAGGCGAATTCCTCCCGCCCCTCGGAACTGAGAAACTTGATCTCTTGCGCATGGCTGAAGTTTTGCCCGAGAAAGTGCGAAGTTCCCGCTTGCAGCGCTTTACGGTCTTGCATCATCGCTTCGATGCTGTAGGTGTTCACCGCCCCAGGAAACCGCTCGCCGGCGGTCTTCTCTCCCTTGATCACCGGCAGCGCCATATGCTCCTGGGCAAACGTGGCGTAGACATCGAGCATGCGGAGGGTCTCTTCCACTGCCTCCCGTTCGGAAGCATGGGCCGTGTGACCTTCCTGCCAAAGGAATTCGGTCGTGCGGAGAAACATCCGCGTCCGCAATTCCCACCTCACGACATTCGCCCATTGATTGATCAGGATCGGCAAATCGCGGTACGACTGCACCCACTTGGCATACATCGCGCCGATAATCGTCTCGCTGGTCGGCCGCACGATCAACGGCTCTTCCAGCGGCCCCGTCGGTCGCAATCCCCCCTGCCCGTCCGCCTCCAGGCGGTGGTGCGTGACCACGGCGCACTCTTTGGCGAAACCCTCGACGTGGGATGCCTCTTTTTCCAAATAGCTGAGCGGAATGAACAGCGGAAAGTAGGCATTTTGATGCCCCGTCTCCTTGAACATCCGATCCAACCCGCGCTGGATGTTCTCCCACAGCGCGTAGCCCCACGGCTTGATCACCATGCACCCCCGCACCGGGGAGACCTCGGCCAGATCCGCCGCGCGAATGACCTGCTGGTACCACTCCGGATAGTCTTCCTCACGGGTCGGGCTGATCGCGTTTTTCGCCGCCTTGGCCATCGAAATCCATGCTCCTCGATTACTGGGTCACCCTTCCTGCGCGGCACGATATCCCCAAGTCATACAACAAAACAAGCCCGCCGTCCCGGTATCGAATTTCCGAGACGGCGGGCGTTTGCCGATACAGGCTGAACAACAGCCTGGGGAGGGTGGCTAGCCGGGATCGAACCGGTAACCTCCAGAGCCACAATCTGGCGCTCTAACCAATTGAGCTATAGCCACCGTGATCGCATAGGGCCTTGCGATACAAGGATTTGCGATGGATTGCCGGCAACGCTTGAACCTGGCCCCTACCACGCGCCGCGTGATTAAGGCCCAGCCAACCGAACGCCTTGAGTGTATCGGGTCGGCCGAAGGCAGGCAACATGGGGAAGCCTGCTCGGCGGATCGCCTCGCTGCAAGCGTCATTCTGGCCAATCAATCGGTATTGGGAAAGTGCCGGTTGCTCAGGTACTATCCCGCTCGGTTTGACCAACCATCAGGATCGGCAGGGGCGCGATCGCGACTCCGATGGAGAGTCGTGACGGCCAGCGCCACAACGTGACCGGGAAATGAGCTATTCAAGAGGTGCTTCAATGGGTTTCTTCGCTTGGATTCGTGAGGGCGTACGTCGGGCGGTGTTGCTTGGCTTTTCGGACGCCGTAACCCAGTTGGGCGACCGCTCCGCAACCGAGGACCTCGGCCCGCAACTCGCAGCCACCTGGCAGCAGGGCATTGCCTGGGACACCGAAGCGAGACCCGCTCTTGCACAGGCCGGCCAACCCGCCAGAAAGAGATTGGGCAAGTCCTTGGAGGAGATCCGCAACGCCAGCGTCAAGCCGGCCTAAACGGAGTCCCGATGTCTCTCGAAGTCAGCCGTCAACAGGATTTTGCGCGATCCCGTTCGAGAGCGTGTACACCCCAATTATCGACCGCCGGCCGTGGCCCGAAGCTGCGGATCGAGCTCTACCGCCCGCGAGCGGTCAGCCTGAGCCTTGGCGCTATTTCCCAGGCGTTGGTGGATTTCGCTTCGATTCAAGTACGCAAGGGCGAGTTTCGGGTCCAAGCGAAGGGATTCGTCGTAGGAGTTTAGAGCGGCCCGCAAATCCCCAAGCCGGCCAAACGTCACTCCACGCTTGTAATACCCGGCCGGATCCTCGGGGTTTTGGCGGATGGCCTCGTTGAAGTCGTTAATGGCCAAGGCATATTCGCCGATTCCCACATAGGCCAGCCCGCGGTTGGTGCGCGCGGCAACCATCTGGGGATCGTAGCGGAGCGCGGAGGAATACGCGGAAATCGCGTCCCGCAGTCGGTTCTGACGGGCCAAGGCCAGACCGCGCCACAACTCGGGACGGGCATCGTTGAAATTCAGACCGGCTGCTTGTTCGAAGTCTGCTTGGGCGATGGCGTGTTCCCCCTTGTAGAACCAGGAGATGCCTCTCCGCAAGAGAATATCGCCCAGTTCATCGGGCTCGAGCTTCGCCAATTGGGTGAGGGCTTTAATGGAATCGTCGTACCTGCCTGTATAGCGGTAGGCGACGCCGAGCATGAAGATCGCTTGGTAGTTGTCGGGGGCGGCCTTGACCGCGGCTTCCAGTTCAGCGATCGCCTCCGTGTATTTTCCCGCCGCGAACAGTTCTTGCGCCTTGGCCATACTCGAGGTGGCGGCATCCTGAGATCCGTCTTGGGCGGGGACCCCGTCGGACGGAGGAACGGCAGGTTCCGCCGGCTGGGTTGTCTCGTCTTTGAATGGGCCTTCATCCATCCCTGGCGCTGGGGAATCTCCGGGCAGAGGAGCGGCCGGGCGTGAGCCGTTCGACGGTACAAACGGGGATTCGGATGGTGGGTCCAACTTGCCCGACTGCGGTGGCGCAAACGGATCGGCGGTGGACTCCGCTGGGGCCTTGGCTCCAGGTGCGACGGCGCCCGGTCCCTTTTCGGTCGCGGCGCTCTTCTTTGCGGAATTATCCGGGAAGGGGCTGTCGGTCGGCTGGGCGAGCGTCCAACTGGTGGCGAAGCCTACCGCCGCCGCTAGCCAGGGTCCCCCCAACGCCATTCGCCGCATCCATCGATTCATGATTGTTCCTCCCGGCTTACTCCATCGTGCGCGGCCGCTTGCCAACGCTTGCCTCAATTATAGTTGCGCAAAACACAGCGTCGGTCCGAGGCAGGGCGTTGGGGTGGATCGATTAAGCCCAAACAACCGTCGGAATGCGTACAACCGGACAGGAAGAGCAACCTGCCCATCGGTTGAACGCTCGTGGGGAACCCTCGACGCGGCGCACCGCCAGTAGGCACCGGCATTCTGGTATCATTCGCTTCCCGCGGTTTTGCGGCAAGTTGCTCAGTTGCCTGGATTTAGGGCGATCGGTAGCATAAATCGGTGGCCGAGACGGACGATGACCGCGCGTTTGGACCAGCTCGATGAACAGTTTCGAGCGTGCGAATAACCGGAAGGATGCATGATGACTGGTCGCTTTCGTGGAATGTTGTGGCTGTTGGGGGTCGTAATTGTGCCCGGTTTCGTCGCTCAGAGCCGCGCTGCGGACGGAAAAGTGTACACCGACCAAAGCGGTCTGAAATCGCTTGTCGAGCCGTTTAGCCCACCCCCGCTGGCTGATCTCGAACGGCAGGCGAAGTGGGTGGATCAACCTGTGCTGGACGGGTTAGATCTTCTGCGGAGCCACCTCGCTAAACAACCGCAACCGATCCCGGTGACGGCGGCGCTTAAACTGCGAAACACCAATGAGAAAACCAACCTGCAAATCCTCGCCTCGCTGGGGCGGCTACCGACAAGCGACAGCGAGGTGAATTGGAACGCGGACATCGTGCGGCACTTGCGGCGAGACGTGAAAAGCACCAACCCCATCCTCTCCAGTTCGGTGGAGGAATTCGACCTTTACAGCCTGGTCGGCATCGGGCTTTTCAGTTTCGACTGGGATATGAAGCCGTTTGCGGCCAAGGAGGTCGTAAAGACCTGGCAAAGCAGCTCCGACGGAATGTTCGACAGAGTCATCCTGCGCGACGATCTGACCTGGTCGGACGGGGCGCCGTTCACCGCCCATGACGTTGCCTTTTCGTTTCGGGCGATCATGAATCCCGATGTGCCGGCCATTGCCCAGCGGTCGCAGGCCGAGGAATTGCGGTGGGTCGAGGCGTACGACGATCACACGGTCGTTTTCTTCCATAAGCGCCCTTTGGCGACCAACCAATGGAACGTCAACTTTCTTCTGATTCCCAAACACATCTATGAAAAGACGATGCTTGAGGATCCCTCTCTCTCGAAGAGCCGCCGGCACATCGAGCTGGAAAACAACCCTGTGTGCGCCGGACCGTACACAATCGTGAGCCGATCCCGAGGTCAAGAGATCGTGCTCGAACGACGCGACGCGTACTTCGAGCACGGCGGTAAGCAGGTGCGCGACAAGCCGTTTTTCAAGCAGATTCGATTCAAGGTGATCGAGGACAACAACACGGCCCGTCTGGCGCTGATGTCTGGCGCGATCGACGAATTGGAGCTCAACCCGGAGCAATGGGTCAATCAAACGAACGGGAACGACTTTTATGCCGCCAACACCAAAGTCTCAGGCCTGGAATGGGTGTATTACTATTTCGGTTGGAATTTGAAAAATCCGCTGTTTCAAGACCGGCGGGTGCGACAGGCCCTGGCTTATGCATTTAATCACGAGGAGATGCTACAAAAGCTCAATCACGGCCTTACGGAGCCGTGCAACGGCATTTTTCATCCCACTTCCTGGATGGCGCCCAAAAAATCGCCGCCGCCTTACAAGCAGGACCTCGACAAAGCGGAAACGCTGCTGCAGGAGGCCGGCTGGGAGGACGCCGACGGGGACGGCGTGTTGGAGAAAGAAATCAATGGCCAGGTCAAAAAGTTCGAATTCACCATCAATTGCTCCAACGTGCCAG
>JALHPA010000064.1 GCA_022842745.1 Pirellulales bacterium | reverse complement strand
CGATCGACAGGGTCTTGCGACGTTTGAACGCGGCTTGGATCTGCGCAGGGGTGGCGGAAGTCGCCACATCGTAATCTTTAGGAGTGCGGCCGAGGATCTGGTCGCGGACGCAGCCCCCTGCCCAGTAGGCCTCGTAGCCTGCGGCGCGGAGGACGTGAACCACATCCGCGGCAAAACGGAGCTGTTTTTGGGGGTCAAGCTGCATGGAGGGCGGAAGCTGGGCGCGCGGCTGTTGCCGAGCGGATCAAGGTTGCAACTCGACGGCTGGTTCCGAGTCGAGTTCCAGGGCCACAACGGTGAACGGGAGAGGGCTGAGCCGGGTGGGGGAGGCGACGGTGGGGCCGGTGGGACCATTCGCGACGGAAAGGGTTTCGCCTCCTTCCAAAACCCAGGCCTTGTGAACCTTGTTCTTCAGTCCGGGGAGTGCCATTGCGGTGGAGGGGAGGTTATCGAGAAAGATGTAGAGCCGGTTTCCCTTGGCCGTGACGCGGCCGGCGGGGAGGGGAGCGGGAAACGGGCTGCGCTGGGCGCCGTAGATCGCTTCGCCGTTGTGCTGGAGGAAGCGGCCGACGATTTTCATGCGCTCGGTGAACGCGGGGGGAATAACGCCGTCGGGTCGGGGGCCGATATTGAGGAGGAAATTGCCCCCTTTGCTGGCCACGTCGACCAATTGCTCGATTATTCGCTCGCCGCTTTTGAGCGGGTCGAGGCTTTCGTTGTAGCCCCAACTGTAGCCGAAGGTCTGGCAGGTCTCCCAGGCCACGGGGCGATTCGCGAGCTTCAGGGCGGAGGGGGGGATTTCTTGCTCCTTGGTGTAGTAGTCGACGGTGGTGATGCGGCTGCGGGTGTCGCGGCCGAGGCGGTCGTTGAGTACGGCGAGGGGACGAAGCTGCCGAGACATGGCGACGATTTCTTGCCCGCGCCATTCGGCCTGGGAGTGGGTCCATTCGCCGTCGAACCAGAGGCCGGAGATGGGGTATCCGGTGAGGAGTTCGCGGATCTGGCCGTGGAGATGATCGACGTAGCGGGGGTGGTCCTTGGCGAAGTCAGGGTGATGCCAGTCGAGGAGCGAATGGTAGACGGAAAATTTGAGTCCGCCGCGTTCGCAGGCGGCGGCCAGGTCGCCGACGATGTCGCGCTTGGCGGCGGCAAAGCGGACCGAGTTGTAGGGGGAGAGCTTGGAATCCCAGAGGCAAAAGCCATCGTGATGCTTGCTGGTGAGTACGACGTAGCGGGCGCCGGTAGCTTTGAAGGTTTCGACCCAGGCGGCGGGGTCGAATTTTTCGGCGGTGAATTTTTCGGCCAGCGGCTCGTACTTGTTGAGGGGGATCTTTTCGTTGTCCATGACCCATTCGGAAAGTTGTCCGGGGCGGGCGCGGGCGAGCGTTGAATAGAGTCCCCAATGGATGAAGATTCCGAATTTGGCCTCGTTGAACCAGGCGGCGCGAGCGGCACGGTCTTTCAACTCTTCCTCGGATTGCTCAGGGGGGGATTGGGAAGCTGGCTGGTCGGGAGTGCCGAGGGCTGCGAGGACCTCCGCGGCGAACTTCTTGGCAGCTGCATTTGTGGTTTCGGCGGCGAGCAGGTCGCGCAATGGCGCCTCGGCCGGGGCGCCGATGCGGCCGAGGGCTTGGGCGGCGCGGAGGCGGACATCGGCGTCGGCGTCCGAAAGCGCGGCGACGAGGGCCGGGACGGCGTCGGCGGCGTCGGAACCCATCTGGCGAAGAGCAATGCCCGTGCGCCAGCGAATGCCTGCGTCGCGATCGCGAAGAGCTTCGATCAGGGAGGGGAGAAGGGGTTTCGCGCGGGGGCCGAGTCCGATGGCGGCGACGGTGGAAACGCGGCGGACGTCGAGATCTGGGTCCCGGAGGGTTTTTGCAAGCTGGGCGAGGACCTGGGGGGCGGCGGAGTCGTCGAAGCCGATGTCGCCGAGGGCCTTGACGCTCCAGACGCGGATGAAGCGATCTTCGTCCTTGGCGGCCTGGAGCAAGGCGGGGACGGCGGAGCGGGCTTTGGGACCGATGGGGCCGAGCATCATGGCGGCGGTGCGGCGGAGGCTGGGGCGGTTGGAGGCGAGGGCCTCGATTAGCTTAGGGACGGCGCGAGGACCGAGGCGGCCGATGGCAAATTCGGCGCGCCAGCGGACCTCGGGATCTTTGTCGAGGAGAGCGTCCAAGAGGAGGGGAACGACCGCGGGGGCGATGCCGTCGGCGCCGAGGCTGGCGGCGGCCAGCCGCCGGGTCTCGACGTCTGGGTCGGCGAGGAAGGCGGCGGCGGCGTTGAGGTCGAGCTGGGCCTGAGGGGACGGGAGAGCGGCCGGGGTCGGATTGGGGACGGTTTGGGCCGCGGACGGCGCGAACAGCAACGAAAGAGCCACCAAAATTACAAGTGCAAGAGGATAGCGATGGCTTTTTTTCATTTGACGTTTGGCGAGAATCAGGACGCCTCGCAGGTGAGATTTGGCGCCGCAGTGGGCGTCCGGATGTCCGAAGGGGCCAACTGAGTGGATTGAGGGCTGTTTCATCGGATCGATCCAAATTTTCCAAGTTTCTAGGACTAAATTAGCTCGAAATAGACCACCTTTTTACTGTGGGTTGCGATTCAAGATCGCGAATACGAATGCATCGCCTGGGTCAATCGAGCAACTATTCCAAACACGAACGTCAGGCGACGAATGTCGATGGCCAGCGGCGCAACTCAAGGCCGAGCCGGAGGTTTTTTGGCGATGGACGCGCTTCAATCGAAGCAGGCACTCGAATGGACTCAGGCAACCTCGCCTGAAAGCCGGGCAGGCCAGAAGCAAGTTGAAGATCGCGTAAGCGGCTCACACGGGCCGGGTTCACGACCAGCCGATAGTCCGACTGGATGCCAATCAGGGCGCTATCGAACGCGCCATGGTGCAGACTGCAAAGCGCCACACCGTTGGTCACTTCGTCCGCCGATTCTGGATGCGAGACCGGGACGATATGGGCCGCATCGACCAGCGATAAGTCAACATCGCAAACGGCGCATTTGTATGAGTACGCCTGGAGCACCGCCGGACGGAACTTGGCGTCCCGATAGGCTCGCATGGTTTCGACGAGATCATAGCGGCGAGCCGATTGATCTTCCGTGGCGGCCGAGTCGATAAACTCTCGCTCCTCTTCGGGCGTGGCGTCAGCGAGAGTGACGACGGCAGGCGCGTCGCCTTCGGCATTCTGGAGTGCGGCGCCGTTCTCTAGATACCAGAGCAGCGAGCTGGGGGAGACAACGACAACGACCTCCTGTCCGCCCGCGGTCGGCCTCAACTGGGTCGCAATCCCGATTTCGACCGCGGTTTCTAACGTCTCGTTGGCTACCTGGAGGCTTGGCGACCTGCCGAATGACGTATGCCGTCGCGCGTCCCAGAAAGCGTAGACGTTGTGTTCTTGACTCCAACCCCCGAGCAGCGTCCGAACGCCAGGTTCAAGGCGGAGCCTGCTAACATTGGTGATTTGAATCCGGCGTTCATCGGCCGGACGAACTCCCTCACCGCCTCCACCGCTCGTGATCGTCCAAAGAAATAGAATGCAATCCGTCGGCCGCAATCCGATAACACGCATTCGCGCCGGTCGATCGTCATCGCGTGGTCGATCTCGAATTACCGTCGCGTCCGATCGCTCTAAGTGCCCGACAAAGTTGTCTACGAGAGTGTGAAATCGGATGCCAGCCACGGTCACCTGCTCCGCAAATGTTCAGGCCGATTCCTTCCATCAGACTTTTTTGTCTTTTTGCTTGCGGTACGCATCACTACATTGTCGAACAAGCTCATGTCAAAGCGGATCGCAGAACCCTCGACATACTTGGACTCCAATTCGACGGCGATCCAGCGGCGCGCTTCGGCGTTGCAAACCGCGCCGGTCACGTTGCTTCCCGCGAACGGATCGACGATCAGATCACCTTCGTCGGTTAGGAAATCGATGAAGAATTTGGCGAGCGATTCGGGGTAGCGAGCCGGATGTGGCTTTATGCCGCGTTTTTTGCACTCGCGGAGGTATTCACTATTCGATTCCGTGTTCGCGATTTGGATCAGGTTGGGCGGGATGGAGCCGCCGTTGTCCTTTTGAAATTTCGTCGAAATTTCGTGACCAGACGGACGTTTCTTTGCGGTATATCCGTGCTCTATAAGGTGCTTCATGCTGTCGCTGTACGGCTGAAGCACTGCCCGGTTGTCCGCTTTGGGCCATTCTGTCTTCGAAAACCACCACACCATGTTAACGGCGTCTTTGACGCGGACGCGCCGCACCGTCACCCATTCAGCTGGCGTTGGCAGGCGCGCTGGGTTGTACCAGTAGAACTCCTGTGCAAGGCAAAACTCTCGGGCCAGCTTCACCGCCAACTCGAAATGATAAATGCTGCGCACCGGCACGCCGGGCAACCAAGCTCCGCCGATGTCAAGAACAAAGCTCCCGGACGGCTTGAGCACCCGCTTTATCTCAAGGCAAAAGGGCATGAACCATTCCAGATAGCGCTCGATCGGCTCATTGCCGTATTCCTTTTGGCGCGTTAGGGCAAACGGCGGCGATGTCAGAACAAGATCGACGCTGCATCCAGGCAACGATCGGAGTATGTCCAGCGAGTCCTGCAGGAACATCGCGCCCAGCGGAGTGCTATAGGCGGGCTTAAACCTGCCGAGACCCATGGCCGGAATCCAAGTCAATTCGGTCCGCAGAGCGTTACGCGTGAGCATGCAATTCGCCTTGTCGTAACGCCGTGGAAGATCACCGTTTGCGCTGTTTCTTCTGTCGGAAGATAGCCGGAAAACGGGCCCGCGCCAATCCCGTAGGCACGTGGCAAACTGTTCGGATCAAGTGGCAAGTGGAACGATTGGCAACCTGGGACGGCGAGAAGGGGACCGAGGCCGTTAGCGGCACGCAAGCGGAAGGCACTTATTCTAACGGTCGGGTTGGGATAGATTACATGGTTCAGCGAAAAAGTACGCGCGCTGGCTGATTCCAGGTTGTCTTATTGAGCGATGACGTTGAGCTTCCATGCCGCTTGAGATCATTCAGTATCCGCACCCGACACTGCGGCATGTATCGAAGCCGCTGAAGAAAATCGACGCCGGGCTGCGCAGTTTGGTGGGAGAGATGTTCGCCCTGATGTATCAGCACAACGGCATCGGACTGGCGGCGAACCAGGTCGATTTGCCCTACCGACTGTTTATCGTGAACTTGAAGGGGGATCCGCAGAAGGGGGAGGAACTGGTGCTGGTCAACCCGGTCTTGAGCCGGCGGAAAGGGCTGTCGGAGGCGGAGGAGGGATGTTTGAGCCTGCCTGGGCTGTATGGTCAAGTGAAACGGCCGGCGGAGGTGGTGCTGGACGCGTATTCGCTGGAGGGGAAACCGATTCATTTGGAATTGGACGATCTGTTTGCGCGAGTGGTGCAGCATGAGATCGACCACTTGGATGGGCGGCTGTTCATCGACCGGTTGAACACCACGGGGGCGCTGGCGGCGAAACCGGCGATCGAGGAGTTCGAGATCCAGTTTGCTAGCCAGCGGGAGCGGGGAGAAATGCCGTCGGAAGACGCGATTGCCGCGCGGATTGTCGAGTTGGAATCGCTGCGGACTTAGGAGGGGGGGGAATGGCGGAGCCGGAACCGCACAACGCGGAGCAGCGCGGGAGCGATCCGACGGCGGCGGCGGGGGGAGGACGCGTCTGGGATGGGCCGGTGCGCATATTGTTGATGGGGACCGGTCCGTTTGCCGGGCCGACGTTCGAGGCGCTTTTGAACGCGCCAGGGAAGTACTCGGTTTTGGGTTTGGTCACTCGGCCGGAGCGGGGCGCGGCCGGGCGGAAAACGCCAGCATCCGGACGAGGGTCGCCGGCCGCCGAGGCGGCGCCTAAGGAGATTGCCGAGCGACGGAACTTGCCGATCGTTGCGCCGGAGGACGTTAATTCCGAGGACGCGCAGATCCGCCTGCGGGAATTTGCCGCGGAGCTGTTCGTGGTGTGCGATTATGGGCAGATTCTGTCGCGGGAGACGCTGGCGATCGCGCCTTGGGGGGGGATCAACTTGCATGGTTCGTTGTTGCCGGCGTATCGGGGGGCGGCGCCGATTCAATGGGCGATCTATCGGGGAGAGACGGAGACAGGAGTGAGCGTGATCCGGATGACCAGCAGTCTGGACGCGGGTCCCTGTTTGGCGCAGTCGCGGACGCCGATTGGCCCCAAGGAAACCGCGGCCGAACTGGAACCGCGGCTGGCCCGGATGGGCGCTGAGGCGGTGGAGCAGGCGATCGAACTACTGTTGGCGGGAAAGGAAGCGGATGGAACGCCGCAAGACGCGCGGTTGGCAAGCCGAGCGCCGCGACTGAAGAAACAGGATGGCCTGGTCGATTGGCGACGGACGGCGCGGCAGATCTTCGACCAGGTGCGGGCCTTTCAACCGTGGCCGACGACGTACACTTTTTTGCACCCGGGGGAGGGAGGCGAGCCGGAGCGGCTGATCCTGGAGCAGGTGGCGGTAGCGGACGAGGAGGGAGTGCGGGTGGCACTGGGGCCGGGGGAGGCGCGTCCTGCACCGGGGATGGTGATCTCCGCGGATGGCGGCAACCTGACGATTATTTGCGGTTCCGGGGCGATCTTGCCGCTGCAGGTACAGCCGGCGGGACGGAGGCCGATGGCGACGGCTGAATATCTGCGCGGCCGGCCGGTAAAGGTGGGGGACCGATTCGCGTAGCCGGGGGGATGGGTTCCGCCGGAGGCGCGCGGCAGGCGGTCCATTGAGGATCAAGCGCAAGCAAGGAGTTATCAGCGATGAAAGCGAGCCTGGTTAAGGGGATTCGGCAGGAGGCGCGGCACCGGGTGGTGAGCCAGAACTTGCTGAGCGCCATCATGGAGGGGGGGCCGCCGGTGTTCGCGACGCCGTGGATGCTATGCGTGATGGAAACCGCGGCGGCGGAGCTATTGATCCCGCACTTGGACGAGGGGGAGGCGTCGGTAGGGTATGGATTCGAGTTCAAGCACCTGGCGCCCACACCGGCGGGGATGACCGTGGTGGGAAGCGCGGAGGTGGTGGACGTTCAAGGGAACATGGTGACGCTGACGATCGAAGCGCGCGACGAGGTGGAATTGATCGCGCAAGGGACGCACGTGCGGGCGATCGTGGACTTGGAGCGATTCAAGCGGCGGTTGCAACGGAAGAGCGACCGCGGGTAGACACCGCGGGGATGGTTAGATGGCTGAGCCGCCCGCGGCCAAGGGGACGTGAGTGCGCCAAGAACTGGAGCGCAATAAAAAACAGGGTCCCTGACGCGCCAACATCAGTTGGCAGAGCTGGACGGTCAGGGGCAAGGCAACCATCCGGCTGAACTACGTCAGAGACCCCGCGGGCCATCGATTGATTTGTTGGTGAGCACCAACGCCATCCCCATAGAGCAATCGGGGGGCCAATCGAGGAAAAGTCTATGCACTCGCTCGGAATTCACTTTGTAATTCGTTTTGCTGTAATGGTTTACGAGAGTTTGAAGATTTTTCCCGCCGATGCTTTGTGCGCCTTTCCGCAGGGCATAAGCACACACTGTGGTGAAAACCACTGCGGCGATTTAGTTGCTGTCTCAAAATGAGGCTGTTGGCAGCGATCGGTGGCACTAGCACTCTCATTTTGAGAATGGGAGACGCCTGTTGGGATGGGAGGGGACCGTTTCGAGGAGGAAACGGGATCGACCGCTAGCGGATTGGCCGTCGGGTATGTATACATACGTATATGTACTGAATCTGGAGGCCAAGATGGTATCCGACATTCCCGGCGAGCAGGTGGCGGCAGGATTGGATGCGGTGGTGCGGAGGTTGCTGCGCGAGGCGGCGGTAGCCCGGCCGCCGGTCGACCCGGTGCTGGTGGCGGAGCGGGTGGGGCTGACGGTGGCGCGGGACGATCGGCAGGGGGGAAGGGCGCGGCTGGTCAAGGATGCGGTGCGCGTGGGGGGACGGCGCGGAACGATCTTCATACGTTCCGATCCGCGGCCGGAGCGCTGCGCATGGGCGGTCGCGCACGAGCTGGGGGAGGATCACGCGTGGCAGGTATGCGAGGCGATCGGCGCGGCGGCGGCCGACCTGGAAGCCGCGACGCGCGAATGGCTGGCGAACGTCTTCGCAGCGCGGCTGCTCCTGCCGACGGCATGGTTTGAGCGGGATTGTGCAACGTGCGACTGGGATTTGCACCAACTCAAGGAGCGGTATCGGACGGCGAGCCACGAGTTGATCGGTCGGCGAATGCTGGATGGAGCGACGCCGATGGTGATCTCGGTGTTCGATGGGGGGCGATGCACGTTTCGACGGTCGAACGCGCGGAACGGCGCGGCGTCCGCGACGTCTCGCGAGTTAAGCTGCCGGGCGAAGTGCGCGGCCGAAGGCTGCGACGTCCGGTGGCTGGGGCCGCCGCGAGTCGATGCCTGGGCGGTTCACGAACCTGGCTGGCGGCGGGAGATTGTGCGGATGGAGCTCTTTGGGGATGGAGATCAGTCGCCGATCGGAAGCGAGGAGAGTTGAGCGAGAAAGTGGTCGAGGTGGAACGGTTTGGCGATCAGGCGGAGGTTGAGGGACCGGGCGAGGGGGGCGTCTTCTGGCCGGGGAAATCCGACCAGCGCCAGGACCGGTTGCTGGGAGCAAAGCCGTCGGACGACCTGCAGGGCGGGGGAGGCATCGGGTAAGGAGCGAGGGCAGTCGACGACTCCGGCGGAGAAGCTCCCGCCCGCGAGGGCATGGGGATCGCGGAGGGCGATGGCGGGACGGCCGAGAGACTTACAAGCGGCCAAAATGCCGTCGGCGACCGCTGGGTGGGCGACCACGAGTACGGGGTCTAATTGCAGTTGCGGCGGAGCGGGACGGGGATCCGCTAGCGCGTGGGGTGAGAACTCCTCCTCGTTGCCGAACCGCCAAGCGCCCCAGGAGAGAGGAAGGCCCAAGCGAAGGCGCGGCAGTTCCGGGGTCAGGCGGGGGATGAAATCGTGCCAGGGAACGCGCCACAGGCCTGGCCAGGGGTGGCCATTGCGGGTTTCCCCCTCGCACCAGGGACCGAGCAGCCCGAGAAGGGGCGCCAGCGGATCGGCGGCTTGCAATGCCTGGAGGAATGACGGAGCACATTGGCCGGGACGGTTCTGGGCCAGGACGACGATTCGGGGCAGGCGAGAGGGACGTTTGAGGAACGCGAGACCATCGGCGAGGGCATGCGCCGTGTGAAGCTGGCAGTGCCGTGCTAGCCAGTCCTGAACGGGCCGGAACTCGCTGGCATCCCAGTCTCCCAGGGCGAGGGCAAGGACCGGTT
>JALHPA010000063.1 GCA_022842745.1 Pirellulales bacterium | reverse complement strand
TCCCAAAGGCGCCGTATTGGCTTCCACCATCGGGTGCAGTTTCAGCCGCTCGCACACGTCCGGCAGCACCGGCACGCAAACCTGCCCCCGGCCGTGGTTGAGCATGAAGCTGACCATCCCAGCAGTCACTTTCTCAGCCGCGCAAACGAAATCCCCTTCGTTCTCGCGATCCTCTGCGTCGACGACAATTACCATCTCGCCGCGGCGGATCGCGGACAGCGCCGCTTCAATCGTAGAAAAACCAGGCATAAATTCGCTCGCGCGGGGCGGGCGCTCTCGGTTGCCAAGGGTCGCGGCAGTTTTCCATTTCCCGCCGCCACGTCTATTATAGGTTAGCGCGTTTCGCCCGCCAGGATCGTTGGTTGGCGCTTTCACTCCCGTTTGCTGCCACGGTCCCACCCAGACGATGCTTGAGCGCGAGGAATACATCGAACAAGCGTATCTGTTTCGCGCGCTGGGCGAGCGCATGCAGCGGCAAATGGCCACCCAGGAATTGTTGTCCCTCATCAAGGAAGAAATCCTGGTCACGACCAAGCTCCCCATGGCGATCGATTTCATGGCGGCCGAGCTCAAGCAGATGGGGGTTCTGCACACCGCGATGGCCCGATTGAAGCACTACTTCACCCCCTTCCAGGCCTACGTCGTGGGCGAATCCGAAAACGACCGCGGTCGGTTCGATCTCGGCGTCGCGCTAAAAATTCTTGAACGCGAGGCAAACTACCGCGCCGCCGGCGCCACGCCCGAGGGAATCTTCCTGTACGAGTTCGAGTGTCTCTGCCGCAATCGACTGGGGTACGAACGCGGATTGGACGCCACGGCCGGCGATCCCATCTTCGACGCCGGCTGGAAGGACTGGATTCAAATCGTCCGCCGGCAAGTGGGCATCGTCGATCTGAGCGACATGATTTACGTCCGCAGCCAGCAGTTCGCCAAGGACCGGCTGCGCCAGAACCCCGACGCCGGCCCCTTGCCCATCGACAAACCCCTGCTCTTTGGTGAAAAGGAAGGGCGCATCGCCTGGGCCAATCGCAAGAAGGACCCGCTCCTGTTGTTTGCCGCCCTGCAACGCCATTTGGGATACCCCCCGCCGCCGCGGACCGAGGCGATCGACCGCACGCCGGAAATCATTCCCGCCCTGATCCGCCGGGTCGAACGCCTGGAGTCCCGTACGAAGCTCTTGGAAGAAGAACAGAAAGGGGGCATCGATTTGAGCAAATTCTACACTCCTCCGACCGCCGATGACGGCTAAACAATTCCCTCAAACGATGTCATCCGCACCGAAGCCGCCGGTTTGGCTTCCCGCGCTTAACATTGAGGGGGGGCCTGCCGCGCACTAGAATGAAAGAGTCGGCGGTGACCATTCCGCCGCGCAACAGCCCGCCACAGTGCGATTTCCCTCCCGAGGGCAAGCGCGCTCCAAACTGCTTTGAACGCCGCTCGATCCGATCGATCGAGCAATCCCCACCTTTATCGTGCGAGGTGTGTTATGGCCCCGCTCCCGATCAACCCCGACCCCGCCGGTTATTTGCCCTCCACCGCCATCCCAGACAAGCCCAAGGGCGACCAACGCCTCCGCGTGATCCTCGAACAAGGGGGCATGTTCGGCAAGTTCGGCCGCACTCTCCCCTGGCTGCTGTTGGGGATCGCGCTCTTCGCGCTGATGGGAGTCTACGGCCGTTACCAGACCTACATGCAAACCAACGCTCGCATCGACGAGCGCTTCCACTCCCTCAACCCCCAGGCCACCGACAAGATCGCCATTATCCACATCGACGGCCCGATCATGCACTCCGACGGTTTCGCGAAGTGGCAAATCGATCAGGTGCAGGCCGACGACAGTATCAAGGCCGTCGTGATCCGCGTCGATTCGCCCGGCGGAACGATCACCGGCAGCGATTATCTGTACCACCACTTGAAAAAACTTCGCGATCCCAGCGGCCGCAACTTGCCGCTCGTGGTGAGCATGGGCGGAATGGCCGCCAGCGGCGGCTACTACGTCTCCATGGCCGTCGGAGATCAACCGGACACGATCTTCGCCGAACCCACCACTTGGACCGGCTCCATCGGAGTCATCATTCCCCATTTCGACCTTACCGGGCTATTGCAGAGCTGGAACGTGAAGGACGATTCGATCGCCAGCAATCCGCTCAAGCAAATGGGCAGCCTCACCCGCCGCCCCCCCCCGGAAATCGCCGAAAAGGAACGCCAAATACTCAACGAACTGGTCCAACAGTCGTTCGACGACTTCAAAGAGATCGTCAAAAGCGGCCGGCCAAAGCTCGCCCAGAATCCCGAACTGCTCACCGCCGCCACCACCGGGCAAATTTTCACCGCCAAACAGGCCGAAAAACTCGGCCTCGTGGATAAGCTCGGCTTCGTCGAAGACGCCATATCGCGCGCCGTCGCCCTGGCGAACCTGCAGCCAGACAGCGTCCGCGTCGTGCAGTACCGCCGGCCGGCGACCCTGCTGGATGTATTCGAAGGCCCCTTGGGTTCGGCCGAAAAGGGCAAACTCACCGCCCTGTTGGATCTCGCCGCCCCCCGCGCCTATTACCTTTGCAGTTGGCTGCCCCACCTGGCCGCCAGCGGATCGCCGGACTGACCCGCTGTCCGGACCCGCCGCCACCCACGGACGGATTATCGTCGCGCATGCCTCCCTTGCCTGCCAATCGGAGCGGCCCCTCCGGCTTCCCGGGCGAAAACGGCCCCAGCCGCTTCGTCCTCGGCATGGACCTCGGCACCACCAACTCCGCGGTCGCCTTCGTCGACTCGCTCGAATCCCCCACTCTCGTACAGACGTTTTCTGTTCCCCAGCTCGTCGCCCCGTTCGAAATCGAAGCCCGCGAAACCCTCCCCTCGTTTCACTATCAACCCGCCGCGGGCGAGTTCTCCGCTGATGCTCTGAAACTCCCCTGGGGCGGTGCGGAAAAAAGCTCGTACATCGTCGGCGCCTTCGCCCGCGACCATGGCGCGACCGCTCCTGGCCGCCTGATCGTCTCTGCCAAGTCCTGGCTCTGCCACAGCGGAGTCGATCGTTCCGCCGACCTCCTTCCCTGGCACGGCGCCGCCGATGTCGAGCGTCTCTCTCCCGTCGAGGTCAGCAGCCGCTACCTGAAACACGTTCGCGAAGCCTGGGATCACCGTTATCCGGCGCACCCCTTGGCCGAGCAGGACTTCGTTCTCACCCTCCCCGCCTCCTTCGACGAGGTCGCACGGGAATTGACCGTCGCCGCCGCCGCCCGCGCTGGGTTGACGCGCGTCGTTCTGATTGAAGAGCCACAGGCAGCCTTCTACGCTTGGATCCATAAACACGCCGCCGATTGGGAACACCATGTTTCCGCCGGCGAAAAGATCCTGGTCTGTGACATCGGCGGCGGGACTTCCGATTTCACGTTGATTCGGGTCGGCCGGGGAGACGACGGCCGGTTGCGGTTCCATCGCGTGGCGGTGGGGGAACACTTGATCCTCGGCGGAGACAACCAGGACCTGGCCCTCGCCCACCATTTGGAATCCCGGCTGGCCTCGGGTGGAAGATTGGAGGCCCGGCAATGGGATCTGCTCGTCCGGGCCTGCCGCCGCGCCAAGGAAACCTTGCTTGGCGAACAGCCCCCCGACCGCCTCTCTCTGAATGTTGGATCTTCCGGCGCCCGCCTTATCGGCGGTTCGCTACAGACAGAAGTCACTCGGGCCGAAGCGATCCAAGTCCTCGTCGAAGGGTTCCTCCCCCGCGTCCGCTTGGAAGATTCCCCCGCCCGCCGTCGCTCCGGATTTCAGGAGTTCGGCCTGCCCTATGCGGCGGACGCCGCCGTGACTCGCTATTTGGCGGCCTTTCTCACCGCCCACCGCCAGGTCACGATCGGCTCCGAGCCTCTTCCCTCCGACCACGACCCTGCACGCCCCGATAGCGTCCTCTTCAACGGCGGCTTCTTTGCCTCTCCGGCGCTGCGGGCGCGATTCTTGGAGGTGCTTACCAGTTGGTTCCAGGGTCCCGCAGGCAAACCCTCGACCGATTGGCGTCCTAAAATATTGGACCACGATCGCCTGGACCTCGCCGTGGCCCGCGGCGCGGCGTACTACGGTATGGTCCGCCGCGGGGAAGGGGTCCGCATCGCCGCCGAACTGGCCCGCTGTTATTACGTCGGCGTCGACGCCCCGGCGGACGTTTTTGCCCCACCCTCGCCACCGTTGGATTCCTCCCTTGACTCGGCCCCCCCTCTCGATCCCCAGGCCGCCGCGGTGTGCCTCGTCCCCGCCAGCGCCGAACCCGGCCGGGAAATTGACCTCGCCGATCGGCGGTTCGAGTTGTTGGTCTCCCAGCCGGTCGAGTTTCCCCTGTTGGTCTCCAGCACCCGGCTCACCGACAAGCCGGGGGACCTGGTCCCCGTCGACCGCGAACGCATGACCTCCTTGCCCCCCATCCGCACCGTCCTCCGCACGCGCGGGCGTGTCGAAGAGGCCCCGGTCGAGGTCCGGCTGCACGCCCGCCTAAGCGAGATCGGCACGCTGGAGCTATGGTGTACGGAGCGCGACGGCCCTCGAAGCTGGCGAATGCAATTCGACGTTCGATCGGCCACCCAAACCGACCGCACGGCGCACTCCGGCCGCGGCGAACGGGAAGGATTCATCGACGAGGCGGCCTGGAGCGAGTGCGAATCCCTGATCGAAGCGACCTTCGGCCCCCCCACCGGGACGAGCGACGCTCCGAATCCAACTCCGGCTTCTCCCGCCGGCGCTCCCAAAAACACTTTTGCCAAGACGACCACTTATTTCGCCACGAACACACCCGATAACGCCGCCGCGGCGATTCCCCCGCGCGAACTGGTCAAAAGGCTCTCTGCGGCCCTTGGCCGCAGCCGCAACGACTGGCCGATGTCGGGCCTGCGCCGCATTTGGGAGGCGCTGGCCGACCGCGAGGGGGGGCGTAGGCGTTCCCCGGAACACGAGGCCCGCTGGCTGAACCTGCTTGGGTTCGCGCTGCGCCCCGGTTTCGGATTGGCGCTCGACGACTGGCGGGTCGCCGAAACGTGGCGGCTGTTGCAGGGACGGTTGGTCCATCCCGCGCCCGCCTGCCAGACGGAATGGTGGATCCTCTGGCGGCGGATCGCGGGAGGCATGGCCTCAGGGCAGCAACGCGCCCTAGCCGACCCGCTATTGGGCTTGATCCGCGGCTTGCACAAACGGCTCACGACCGGCAAAGGGGGGGGCGGCGACCTCAGTTTTGGCGCTGGCGAATCGACCGAAGTCTGGCGCTTGCTCGGCTCCCTGGAATTGCTCACTGGGCAGGGCAAGCTGGAACTGGGCCGGATGCTGCTCGATCTGCTCTGGAAGCGAAAAATGGCCCCCGTCCGCGCCTCCCTCTTGTGGACGATCGGCCGCGTCGGCGCGCGGGTCCCGCTCTATGGACCGCTCAACGTTGTCGTCCCGGCCGACGCCGCCGCCGGCTGGCTGGAGGAATTGCTGCGCTCCCACGGCGAAGATCCGCTGGAAGCCTGGGCGATCATGCAGCTTGCCCGCCGCACTGCGGACCGTTACCGCGACGTGCCCGATCGATTGCGTCACAGCGCCATCGATTGGCTCGCCGCCAAACAAGCCCCGCCGCATTTCGTGGAGCTGGTTCGCGAGGTGGGGGAACTGCGAGAAGAGGAACAGACCCGGGCCTTTGGCGAAGCCCTCCCCAAGGGCCTCAAGATCGTTTGATCGCCCGCGCTGTCGCCTTTGTGCCCAGGACCTGGCCTCGCGCGCCGCCGGTCCTCGCCACGCGGCCTTCGACCGCCCCTACGCCGACCCCGCTCCGCCAAACAGCGTGCTGAGCACCTGCAACGAGGCGATCGCACGACCTGGGTCGCGTAGGCCGTCTCCCAGGCAGCGTTCCCACAACGACAAGCAATAGCGCACGTACTGCTCTCGAGATTCCTCGATCTGGTCGGTTCCCAGTTCCTCGACCAGCGCCGGCCAAAGCTCCGCCACCCGGGACAGCGCCTTCGGGTCGCCGTCGATCGCCGAAAACACCGCGTCGTCCAGCCGCTCCAGCCGTTCGATCACTTCCGGATTTTCCGCCGCCAAGATCGAAGTAGGGGATGCGGGAAGCGGACCATTCGTGTTTCGCGCTTCGTGCGGGGCGTGGGCCAGCCGCTGCGTTCCGGCTCCCAACGGCTCGAACGGTCGTTCCGGAGGCGCCGCCGCGTCTAGCAGTTCAAACAGCTCGCCGCCGCTCAATCGCGCGCCGCCTGCCTCCGCTTGTTCCAGCGGGGCGGGCACGGGAGGCCGCTCCTGCTCGCCTGCCGACCGATCCCGATTCCGTGTAATAGGCGTGCGAAGTTCCCGCCGAAATCGATCCCCCAACTCGGCCAGCCGTTCGAGCGGCAAATCGTTGCCTGGATCCCCCAGTTGATCGGCCAGTAGCGGCAATCCCCCGGTCGAGACCAGATCCGCCAGGTACGCTGCCCAGCCGGTAGGGCGAAAGTCGCGCGGCGGCTCGCTTTCCAGGTCCACCAACAGCGCCGAGTGCTCGTGGGCCAGTCGCTGCAACTCTCGATTGGCCGGATGCACCGCCAATAGCCGGAACGACCGCCGCGACGAAAACCGCAGTCCCGTCGAGAACGAAATTTCGGTCCTCGCCCGAGGAGGAAGGCAGTGCAACACTCCGGCAATCGCTCCGTCGGGCTTCGGGGCGCCGGCCATGAACACCGGCGGGCCTTCGAGGACCGACTGCATCAGCCACGCCAGCCGCCGCGCTCCCAACTGCTCGGCCAAGCGCGCGATCAGGCCCTCGTCGACCGCGGCCGCCCGCCCCGGAAGCTGAAAGGGGGCCAGGTGCGCCGGAGGAGCGTTATGAATTTTGGGCAGTCCCTTCGCCGCCGCGGCCCGCAACAGCGCAAACGGGTTGTTGGCGAATCGCGCCGACAGCTCCGGCGGCGCGATCAGGCAACTGGTATAGACCCGCGTCCCGCGGCCGCTGTACTCCGGGCCGGCGGTCTGGGTTTTGGAAACGCAACAGGCCCCGCTCGGCAAGACGTGAAAATTCACGCTCACCGGCGGTACGCAGAACTCGGCCAACGAATCGTGCGACGGTCCCCAGCCGCTCAGGTGCCGCGCGTCAACGTCCGCGACGCCCGGACTCGTGGCGACCAACTGGTATCCCTTGGCGCGGCTGGTATCGGCCGAGGTAAAAATTGCTTGTTCGATGAGCACGGCGGTGAAATCAGCGAATGCGGAGATGGGATCAGCGAATAAGAATCAAAAACGCGGTCGGACCCGCGGCGGTGTCTGCGGCGCAAGCCGCATAACATCGGTAACGTCCGAATGGGACCGGGAAAACCGGTCCAGCGAACCTCCGACACGCCCCGAAAACGTCGCCCGGAAGCGCGAACCGCCAGATCAAGACCGCATCTGCCGGATCAGCCATTCAAACGGCTCCACGACTCCCCGCGGCTCAATTCGCAACGGCAACGTCACGCGCCCCTGGCCGCGCACCACCCGCGTGATGCAAGCCCCCGCCACGCCGCACGCGAAGAACCGGTGATTGCGAAACCGCTCCTGGCAGTGTTGCCACAAACCGGAAGCGTGCTGCCGGGCATAAGCCTGCGGATCGTCGAAGCATCGCTCGCACTGGTCCGCCTTGCTCAAAATGATCCCTACCGGCCGGTGCCTCCAACCCCGCTTCGGATCGTCATCCAGTTCGCTCAAATAGCTCAACAGCTTCATGCTGAAATAATCCTGCTCCCGCGAGCCTTCCATCAGCTTGGCGGCGTCGATCAGTATCATGATCCCGGCGCAGCGCTTGAGAAACGCACGAATCCCCCGGTACGTGTTCGGGTGGTCGACCTCTTCCAGAATCGCCTCCCCGGACATGTCCGGCATGATCAATTCGGCCGTGTGCCGCCGTTCGGTCAACGAAACCTGGCAATGCATCCAATTCCATTGGTCCGGCTCGTTGGGGGTTTTCTGCGGAAACTCCCGCTTACTCAAAGCGGCGATTGCGGTTTGCTGCAGCGTGATCGAAAACGCCCCCCGCGCCAAAATCTGCAGCCCCTTGGACTGCCGCGATAGCAAGTCGAGCAGCATTCCTAAATACACGGTCTTGCCGACTCCGCTCGCCCCGATCGCGGCGATCATCTGCGGGCGGATTTTCTGCGATTGCGACTGGTGGGCAAGCGCCATCGGGGCCTGGCAAGTATGGCAGACCTCCGCGTCGTAGGTGTTGTCGTCCCCGCAGATATAGCAGGGAATCGGCACGGCGTATTCGGCCAGCCGGAACGATTCCATCGGCTGCAAGCTCTTGCTCATGCGTGTACTTCCTCTAGTTCGGACGAAGTTTCGTCACTCAGATCTTGCCGCCAGTATTGCGCGGACGGGTCGGGGGCCAGGTCGCACAGCCCCAAGCAGCAGCGGAAGCCGATATTGTGCTTTCGCAACAGCGGGTGCTCTCCGCTGGCGAACTGGCAACTCGCCTGGTTGTCGAAATACGTGTCGAACGCGCCCCCGCGAATGTTCTTGAACACCGAGTCTTCGGCGTCCGTCTCCACGGCGTCGAAGCCGGAGTCGAAATCGCCGCTGGTCCACTCCCACACGTTGCCGATCAATTGGTACACCCCCCCCACGCTCACCCCCTCGGCGAACTCGTGGACCGGCACCGTTCCGCCAATCGCGGACAACCACAGGTTGGCCCGTTCGCGATCCATGCTCTGTCCCCAGGGGTACCGCCGTTGCCGGCGCGTGTTGTTTCCTAGCGTCACCGGCCAGCTCCCCGCCTTGACCCATTCGGCGTCCGTCGGCAAGCGTTTTCCCACCCAGCGTGCATAGGCGCACGCCTCGTACCACGACACGCCCACCACCGGGTGCTTCGCTTGTCCCGGCGGATACCGCCCGTCCTGCCAATAGCGGGGACCGGGGTTGCCGGTCTTGTCCACGAAGTCCAGGACCGCCGGCAAAATGTCCGGATGCCACAACGACGACTGCTCGTAGCCCCCCCCATCCACAAAAGCCTGAAACTGCTCGTTCGTGATCGGATAGCGGTCGATGTACAGGCTGTTGACGTGAATTACCGCTTCGCGGCACTCGTCGTCGCCGTGCAGCGTGCTCGGCAAATGCTCGTTCGTCTCCGAGAGGGCCAGTCCCACGTCCCCGGTCGGCACGAGCGCCATCTCGTCTTCCAACAGGTGATACGCCCGCTGAAAACCCTCCGGCGTCAATTCGCCGGCGATCTGCGGTCGCAACAACAGCGCGTACCGCCCGTCGGAGATCATCTTCGCCACCAGCGAATCGAGCTGCGCCCCCGGTTCTTCGTTTTCTGCGGACTCTGCCGCCGCGGGGGGCGGGTTCAAACTTGACCAGCGG
>JALHPA010000062.1 GCA_022842745.1 Pirellulales bacterium | reverse complement strand
AGCCGGACCTGTTCACGCACGGCACGTCCGAGCAGCGGATTCGTTGGTTCAAAATGGGGCTGCAATCGGGCGACCCGCGACGGGGGGATACGTTCAACACGGATCGTCTTTAGGGACGTCGCAAGTCATTGAACGTTTGGCGCGAGATCGAGAGTTACGACAAATCGCGGGTCTCGAACGAGAACATGGCCAGCAACAGCGCGATCGAGCTGTAAATCGCACAGTAGGCCAAGGCCGCGCCCAAGTAGGACAAAGGCACGGGCGTGCCGCCGGCCACCGCGGCGTAGATGTTGAAATGTTCGAGCACCGGCAAAAACAGCGAGAACAACCGGCCCGCGAACTGCACCAGCCCGAAGGTATCTCCGATCTTCTTCGACAAAACGAGCAAGGGGAGCAAATGGCCGATCAGATAGATCGAAAGCGAGATCGTGAGGTTGGCCAGCATCGGTAGCCGAGTGGCGATGGCCAGGCTGATTGAGGCCATGATCACGGTCTCCATCAGCGCCAGCGCCAATCCTGGCAGGACGCTCATCATCTCCGCGTAGCACAACTGCCAAACCGGGTCTGGCAGAGCGGACTCCCTGGCATCGTACACGACCTTGTAAGAAACGGTCGCCAGCAACACGGTTCCCAGCACCAAGAACATCAACAGCACCGGAAGCAGCACTCCCAGGAACTTCCCCATCAGAAACCGCACGCGGCCGATGGGCTTGGAAAGCACGGTCAGCGCCGTCCGGCCGTCGATCTCTTCCGCCAGGCCCACGCTTGAGGTCCATACGGCGATGAAGATTGAAGAGACCATCACGAGCGTCAGCCCAAACTCCTTCACCATCTTCACGTCTTCGCCGAACGTGTTGTACGGCACAAAAATGTGTCCCAACAGCAGCACCGTCATCGAGACCAAGACGATCTGAAAAACCGGCTGGGCGATCGCCTCTTTGGCCGTGGTCGTGGCAATCGCGGTGACGCGCGGGCAAAGCGAGCGCAAAAGGAGTACTCCACCCAGAAAGAGTACGACAAACGCCGCCGTGGCCGGAATCGCGATTGCCTCTGGGTGTTCGGCCTGGGTGGTTAGCGTCACCGTAACCGTCGCTGGCAGGCCGCTGTTATTGGTAAGAAACAACCGCGCTCGGTCGCCCACGAACAGGTACTTTTGGCTGGCGGCCTTTTCCCATTCAAACGCGGGATCGGCCACTCCCAGCCGGGTGCGTGCGACCGCAAGAGCCGGATTGGGGTTCGGCGGCTCCACCGCAAACAAGATGTCTCGATTGGTCTCGATCTTGACTTTGCCTGCCTCCGCCGGCCGCACGACCAGATCCAGCTCCTGGTCCTTGGCGTCGGCCGCGAGTTGAACCTCAAACGTTCGTGGTTCGCCGGACGCCAACCGCCCCACCGACTTGATTACCGAATTGATGGGGATTCGCAGCGTTCCAGCGAAGGCGAACGCGGTCACCGCGACCGCCAGGCCGGCGACAATCACGATCCAACCTATCGCCGGCGCGAAAAAACCTTCCCGCACCGCGGCGATCAGTCCCGACGCGGCAGGACGGGAAACCAACCACACGAGGCCCAAAGCAACGGCCAAGAGGAGCAGGCCCAGACCGGCCCCGACCCCTACCAGCCAGACGGGAGTGAGCCAAACGGACGCTTCGGCGGCGAAGAGGGGAGAAAAACCGCTGTTCAAGACCATATCTGCGATCACCAACAATAAAGGTTATGACGATGCCTCGAAAAACCTGCTCTCGCAAACCTCGTTCGGTGCTCCGCACCCGCGGTAACTCAGTATCGAATGCGAAAATCCGGGAATTCGCCGGTTGGCGGCCCCTGGATGCGGTCGCGGCCGGAAATATGCCGGCCTAGCTCGATCTCCAACGCCGATAAGAACCGCTCCAGCTCGTCGATATCTCCCTCGGCTACCAACTGGACCTCTCCGTTGGCGAGATTCTGTACATAGCCGGTCAATGAGGTGTCGCCGGCCATGCGGCAGGCCGTGTAACGAAACCCTACCCCTTGGACGCGCCCGCGATACCGCATGGTCAGCCGTTGACGCATGGATCAGGAGACTCGCTACCGGGTCAGCTTGACGGACAGTATAGCGCTTTACCGGGACCCTCGCCAGTTCGCGTCCCTGACAAGGCTTGCAGCGCAGGCGCAGGTAGTACGCACGTCGGTCGGTTACGGTTCACACTGGTAAGCCGTCAACGGTCTCACGCGGGCGTCTGCATACTCTTCAGCGGTCCGACGAGGTAGGACATGGTTCTGGACAGCGGGTGTCGCTTCAACACGCGGCGGATGTCCTCCGTGGTCACAGCGCAAAGCGCGTCCAAATCATCCCGCACGCTGCGATACTCGCGGCGGTAGGTCCAATGGCTGCCGACCACAAACAGGCGTCCGCGAGGACGCTCGCTGCCGAGCACCAGCCGCGATTGGACTTTGCTCTTGGCCTGGTCCAGTTCCGCCTCCGATACCCCGTCGGATTCGACGCGCCGATACACCTGGAGCACCGACTTCACATTTTCTTCCGCCTGATCCGGGTCGCAGGACAAAAAGGTGAAGAACGCTCCAGCCCCGTGGTAACCGTAGTAATGGAGTACCGCGTGCTCCGCGCGGCCGGGGTCGACCAGCTCCCAATACAGCCGGCTGCCCGAATCGTCCCCCACGATGGTGGACAACAGCTTGGCGGCGTATCGGTCGGGATCGGTCGCGGACGGGGCGGCCGCCATTTCAATCAGGTATTCCTGCGTGGCACTTTCCTTGTGCAGCAACTGAAAGCCCTCCTGGCCGCTTGAACCGGGCAAGGTTCGAGTCGACTGCGACGGCGTCCATCCTCCACACGCTCGCTCGGCCGCGTCGACCAGCCGTGAAAAATCGATCCGACCGGCTCCGACCAACGTGATATTGCTCGGGCAATATCGCTCCTGAAAGTAGCGGCGCATCTCCTCGACCGGCAAGGCGCCGACGGTCGTGGCCGTTCCCAGCACGCTCCTTCCCAGGGGATGCCCCTTGAAGAAAGCCGCTCGGCACTGGTCGTCGGCTCCAAACGGCGGCTGATCGTCGTACATGCGGATTTCTTCGATGATGACCTTTTTCTCGGTGTCGAAGTCCTCCTGGCGAAGCGACGGCCGGAGGATATCCGCCAGCAATTCCACCGTGCGGGTTTGAAATTCCGGCAGTACGGCCGCGTGGTAGACGGTGCTCTCTTCGCTGGTGAAGGCGTTGTAGTCGGCCCCCATTTCGTCGAATTCGCGATTTACGTCGTCGGCGCTGCGGGTGGGGGTCCCCTTGAACACCATATGCTCAAGGAAATGGCTGACTCCGGCCACCGCGTCGGTTTCGTCCCGCGCCCCGGTTTGGACAAAGAAGCCAAGCGCGGTGGAATAGGCGTCGTCGTCGCATTCGGCGATGACCGCAAGCCCGTTGGCAAGCGTGGTGTGCTGGAATTGCATCCGAGTTTGACTCCCCCACGAGAAAAGTGATCGCGGCTCAGAACGATGCGGCCGCTTTGCGAATCGCGAGTCGCTTACGCCGCGATTTGGAGTGGCTGCGGCCCCAAGGTGACGACCGTAAAGTCTCCCGGCGGATGAGCGGCGATGTAACGATTGATGCTGTCGCAGCTCAATTCGTCCACCTTCCGACCGATCTCCTCGACCGTCCGCACTCGGCCCAGATGATGCCACTCGCGGGCGATCGAACCGGATCGCGACGAGCTGGACTCCTGTTGCATAATCAACGCCGTCTTGACCCGCGCTTTCAGTCGGTCGAGCTCGTGCGGCTCGATACCGAGCGCAAGTCGCCGCAGTTCTCCCAGCGTCACATCGAGTGTCTCCTGGGCTCGATCGGCGGAGGTTCCGGCGTAACACAAGACGCTGGCCCGGTCCTTCAGCGTGTGGTAGCTGGCGTACACCGAATAGCACAAACCCCGCTTCTCTCGGACCTCGGTGAATAGCCGCGAGCTCATTCCACCGCTGAGCACGCCCACCGCCCCAGTTGCCTGGAAGTAGTCCGGATGCCGAAACGGCACGCTTTCAAACGCAATGCCGATCTGGGTTTGGTTGGATTCGTGAGCCAGATGCTCGATCTTCGCGCCGGCGGCGACCGTCATCGGCTCGGGAGGAATCGACCCAGGCCAGTCGCCCAGCAGGTCTCCCACGAGGTCCCGGATCCGCGGCCAGTCGATCTTGCCGGCCACCCCCAGGATCGCTCCGTTGGGTCGGTAATAGCGGCGGTGAAAATCCTGCACCTCGTTGATCGAAATGGTCTCCAGCCCTTCCATTTCACCTTCACTGGGCCGGCCCCAAGGATCGGGGTAATGGCGGCGGCGCAATTCAAGCATCACTTTGTGAGCAGGATCGTCCTCGATCGATCGCAATTCCTGGATGGCTACCATCCGGCCGGAATCCAATTGCTCGGCGGGAAAGTGGGGGCGACGGAGTAGATCGACGTAGATTCCCAGCGCCGCGGGAAGATTCGCAGCCAAGGTCGCCCCGCTGAACGCCGTGTGGGCCACCGAAACCGATTCCGAGCGCTGCAGACCCAGATTCTCCAGATCTTCGACGAACTTGCGGCTGTCGCGCTCCCCTGAACCCCGCAACGACATCTCACAGGTCAACGTGCTCAGCCCCCCGCGCTTCGCCGGATCAAACGCACAACCGGCCGGGATTAGCAAGGTGAACGCCGCCGACTCCAGCGCAGGCATCGCCTCCCCAACCAGCGTCAGCCCATTGGTAAACGTATGGGAATAGAATGTCTGCTTCAAATCCACCTCCGCCAAGAACCGACTATAGAGAGCCATCCTTGACCCATAGCCGTACTTTATTTCGTGGAGTGCGCGCTTTCTGCCGCCGCTCCCGATCCGAAAAGCATCACCGGATCAAGAATACGCCACTTCGACGACCTTGTACACTGTCCGAACCCGGGCGAAACCGAGGCGGCGGTACAATCGGATCGCGCCCTCGTTCTGGGACGTGACTTCCAAAAACGCTCGGCTCAGACCGGCCTGGCGGAATCCTTCCAGCGCCTTGAGCAAGAGAAGCGACCCCAGTCCTCTTCCCCGATACTCGGGGACGACACCCAGGTTCTGCACCGCGCCCAGGCCGCTCGGATCGACAATGCCTTGGATAGTGCCGCACAGTTCCTCTCGGCGGTCGCGATCCACGGCAGTCAGAAGCCAGGTCGATTGCGGAAGAAAGCCTGGTTTGCGAGTGATTTCACTCATCAAACGCAGGCATCCCGGCAACTCTCCCAGGCAGGGAAAGACGTTGGCATCCACCTCCGCCCGGAAGCTCAGATATTTGGCTTCCGCATGCAGATCGAGCAAGGAGGGGGACCACGCCAGCAGGCGGTACTCGGTCGCCACAGGGGGCGGAACCCGCGGCCGGAGATTCAGGTCGACCTCCATCCGGAAGCGCTTGAAATAGGTCAGGCCCATCGGACGAAGCTTCCCAGAATGCCGCAATACCGGTGTTTTCGTTAGAAACGCGGGAATTTTATCGTATCGCTGCCACCGATACCGGTCAACTTTTTTCTGCCCAGTTGCGCTCGTTCTTCGGCCCGCGCGACGGTCCCGCTCCAGTCGGCCGTGGATTGATCCGGTAGAATCGAGGGGAGCGGCCTGGAGCGAGGCGTATCTGCCTCCCGAGCCACCCGTTTGGCGTGGCGGAGCCGGTCCGTTTTGAGGGCGACAGCGGCGGAAGCACGATTCATGGCGACACAGCTAACTCCGCAGACGCAGGAGGCTCGCCGAGCGGCGGTCTGGGTGTCGGTAGCCACAATCGTTTACAACTTGCTGGAAGGCGTCCTGTCGATCGCGTTTTCGGTTCGGGACGACAGTGCCGCGCTGTTGGGATTTGGGGTCGATAGCTTCATCGAGTCCCTTTCCGCGTCGATCATCCTCTGGCGATTCTGGCGGCCGGAACTCGACCAACGGCGCGAGCGACCGGCCATTCGCATGGTGGGGGTCTCTTTGCTGGTGCTGGCCGCCTACGTCGCCTATGACGCATGGATAGCCCTCAAGGAAAACGAGTCAGTCGTGCGATCGATCGCGGCCCAACTCATCGCGATTGCGTCGCTGGTTGTGATGCCTGGGCTTTTTTTGGCGAAAAGACGCATTGCGAGAACCACGCACAGCCGGGCGCTTCTGGCCGATGCCCGGCAAACATTGGCGTGCATGGTCCTGTCCGTCGCGCTCTTGGTCGGCGCCGGTCTCGATTATTGGTTGGGCATTCGGCAGGCAGATTCGCTAGCGGCACTGATAATCTCGGCCCTCCTGGCGCTAGAAGGCGTTCGGACGTGGGTTTCCGGCGAAGCATGCGGCTGCTGAGCATGACGGCAGCCGGACCGTCGGGTAGGGAAACGGGGAGGGCCTATCGGTGTCCCGCCGGCTTTCACGCCTTCGTCAGCCGTCGATGAATGACGTCCTTTTGCAGAAGCCGGTAGAGTCTTCCCAACTGCCATCCCTTTCCCCAGCCCGAGGCTAACGCCCAGGCGAGGGCGCAACTTCATTGCAGGAACACCTTCTATCCGGACGATTTTTTGAGTAGTCAAAATCTTGTTGTCGTTGGGGAACGGCTCTTCCGGAAAGGGCGTTTTGTGTTTCCATACTGCAGAATACTCGCGGTTTTGACCGGTTTGGCGGTCGTTAACCGAACTGCGCTTGCGCGGCGGGACGCCGACGACGATGATTGCCGCTGCTTGCGCTGCCAGACTGCTCTGTTCGCCTGGCCGGGCGGCGAGGTCAAGTATGCCAGCGAAGTCGATCCGAACGAGCCCTTGGTGACGGACCGACCAGACTTTACCGAAGCCAGCACCACGGTTGGCCTGGGAACGCTACAGCTTGAAGCAGGCTACACCTACGTTCAAGATCGGGCCAATGGAGATCTCGTCCAGACCCATTCCTTTCCGGAGACTTTTCTCCGCATGGGACTGTTCGCCGAGTGGTTCGAAATGCGTCTGGCGTGGAACTACAACGTCGTCCCGAGCCGAGTGGGATCCGAGCGTTTTACGGACGACGGTGCCGTCGACCTCTACATGAGCTGGAAAATTGCCCTTACCAAACAGCAAGGGCTGCTGCCCGAAATGGTCATCATGCCGCAGATGACGGTCCCTACCGGTGCAGCCGCTTTCACCGCCCACGAGGTGCAGGCGGGCGTCAGTTGGCTCTATGGATGGGAAGTGCTCGATTGGTTGGCTTGCGGCGGGAGCACGCAGCTTAATCGGCGGCTCAACACCTTTGCTGAGGACTACGGGGAAATGGCCCAGTCCTTTACGATCAATTACTCGCTTTCCGACAAACTCGGAGCGTACACGGAATGGTTTGCGTTCTTTCCCTCGGGGGCGAATGATGCCGCGGTGTCGACGCAACACTATTTGGACGGCGGGTTTACGTACAGAGTGACGATCAACTTTCAGCTTGATATCCGAGCCGGCATTGGAATCAGCGAAGCGTCGGACGACTTTTTCGCCGGCTCGGGCTTTTCCGTCCGATTTTGAGCGGCCGGCGGTTTCCTTCCGCGACGGACGTGAGGAAACGCGGGCAGGGCTTGCGGCGGCAACGAGTGTGCCGAATCGAAGCTGAGCCGCCAGTTCGCTCGTATTCTTGGGGGACTTGAAGTCCGAAACCGCTGCTTTGACAGGTTTTCCCGTCCCAACATATACTGAGTCGGACGAATGGTGAGGCGACTGACCCACCAATGCGAGGGGATGGCAACTGCGACTTGCTCGATCTCACAGGGGATAACCGCCCCGCGAAGTCTGACGGGAGGGGTTTTTGAATATGCCTCGCTCTTCCCTCAGAACGGTATGCGCGAGGTAGCAACGAGATGAACCGATATAGCGGCTTGAGCGATGATTTTTACATCAATCTGAACCTCGGGACCGAAATGGAGTTGCCGAGCGGTCGCGAGACCGTGCTGCATTACTTTGAACGGTTGCAGCGAAAGTATCCCTCGATGCGGAAGTTCTACTGCCGCGATAAGAGGGATTTTGTGCTCGAAGAGGACAAAGACCGGGGCAATTACCGCTGGGCGACGGTCGAGAACCGTCGCGTCTGCTCCGGCTACGTCAATCCTCCGTCCGTTGAAGCCGCAATGGAGCAGCACCGCCTGGTGCTTGAACTTGCGCCGTTCATGCTGTCCGTCAGTCCGCTCGACTGCGAAGCGCTCGATCTGCTTTTCGGTTTCGATTTCACGTACCGCGGCAATCATAACCAATTGGTAGCCGAAGCGCTGGGGGTATCTCCGGCCTATGAGAGAATGCTCGATGTGCCTGGCTCGACGGTGGTCAACTACGAACCGGCTGTCACGCTGGCGCTGGACGAGGATTGCCGAACCCAAGTCCGGCTGAGCATTGAGACCCGCACCAATGCCTTCCAGATTCGGACCGGCGACTTTCCCGAGGAACAACTGAGCGTTTACCTCACCGCCCGCCAGTACGGCAGCTTGCCGCCCGACGTGACTTACGTGCAGGCGGTCGACAATCTGTTCGAAATTTGCCGCGACCTTGTGGACTCGTATGTTGTCGAGCAGGTGCTTCAGCCATTGGCTCGTACGATCGCCCTGAAGTAGCTGCGATCTGCCGCGGCAACGTGCTTGCCCAACCCCTCCGCGCCAATGCGCTCCCCTCCTCCCGGTGGGCAGCCTGCCGTGGGAAGCGATTGTGCCGATCCTGCGGAGTGCGCCGCGCCCGGAACCGCCCTCCAATCACAATGCTGGTTCACGTGCTAGGTTCCCTTTGGAGTGCCACGGAAGGAGAAGCTTTCAATTCAACTCATTCGGTGCGGAGTGGGAGGACGGTGGTCATGTCCAGCTTTAAGCGCAAGCAGTTGTTTGTCGACTCCAAGGTCCAAGGCGCATTGCTGTTGCGTCTGATGGGTTATTGGGCGTTCAGCATGCTCACGGTCGTGACCATGCTCCTCATTTGGCGAATACTGACGGGACCTGCCCGCGTTTTCTACACCCATTTCGACGACTTGTGGTTCCAGTATGGACCTGCGTTTGTGGCGTCGTTGATTATTTTGCCGCTGCTGGTCGTCGATTTCACCCGGCTGAGCAACCGCTTTGCGGGACCTCTGTACCGGTTGCGTCGGAGCTTGCGGGATCTTGCGGCTGGGCATGTGGTGGAGAACATCCAGTTCCGCGATGCGGATTTTTGGCAGGAAGTCGCCACAGAATTCAACGCGGTCAACGAACGGGTTCATCAGCTCGAGAAGCAGTTGGCCCAGGCCCAGGGCACAACACGAGCTGCAGCAAGTCCAGCAGAATCTGCCGCCAATCGCCAGACCCTCGTCCTGCAGTAGCTCTCTGGCCCCCTCCCGACGCGCACCCGCCTCACGTGTCGCGCGAATCGGACTCTCGCATCGGTAAGGGAACGCCGTAGCCACAAAACGGCT
>JALHPA010000061.1:429-9391 GCA_022842745.1 Pirellulales bacterium | reverse complement strand
CGTTATGAAGTCCAAACGGCCCATGCCGAATTGCGCGAGAGCCAACAGGCCGTGGCACTGTATGCGGAGCGATTCGTGCCGCTGGCGGAGCAAAACGTGGCAGTCGCGCGGGCCAATTACGACGTGGGCCAGGGGGACTTTCTGAATCTGGCCATGGCGCAGCGGCAGCTCATCGAGATCCGCGAAAAACACCAATCGGCCATCGCGACTTTCCATCAGCGCGCCGCCAAGCTGAATCGGGCGCTGGGACAAGCGGCCGTGGTGGCCCAGCCGTAAGGCGGGGCGATCTTGCGCTGCGGGGACTCGAAATCGGCCATCCCGCCCCATTGTCAAATACCGCCAAGGAACCACAATTCCCTGCCGCACGAGGGGGCATGCGGTTAAAAGGTGCGGCGATTCGAGGTTGACTCGGTGGTATCGCTGCGTTGAAAGCATTAAGTGCAGTGCCTTGGTGGGTAGCAGGACCGGCTGGAATGGCTGAATACAGTTGGGAGAACCGGTCGCCCGCGTGGGCCCGGCGGTGGTTGTGGGCGGCGGGGGCGTACAACCTCGCATGGGGGGCAGTCACGATCGCCGCGCCGAATTTGTTGTTCGATCTGGCAGGGATCGAGCGGCCGAACTACCCAGAGATTTGGCAGTGCGTGGGGATGATCGTGGGCGTGTATGGGATCGGATACCTAATTGCCGCGGGAGATTCGCGCACCCACTGGCCAATCGTGCTGGTCGGACTTCTGGGCAAGATTCTTGGTCCGATTGGATTTGTCGCGGCCCTCGCACGGGGCACGTTTCCGCCGATATTCGGCCTTACCATTCTCACCAACGATCTGTTGTGGTGGATCCCGTTTGGCCTGATTTTGTGGGACGCGTTTGAGAACCGCCGGCGCACGCGGCCGGAAGCGCCGCTGCGATTTGTGCGCGAGACGCGAATCGACGCGCCCCCCGACATCGTGTTCCAATTTCACGAGCGCCCCCAGGCGCTGCGCGACTTGATCCCCCCCTGGGAAAACATGCAGGTCGCCGCATCCGATCATTCGCTGCAAATCGGGAGCCAGGTCGTACTGCGCGGGCGGGTAGGCATACTGCCGGTAACATGGCGCGCGGTCCACACCGAGTACGATCCGCCGAACCTATTCGCGGATCGGCAGGACGCCGGGCCATTTAGCTGGTGGTATCACCGGCACATTTTCTTGCCCGACGGCAAAGGGGGAACGCTATTGCGGGACGAAGTCGAGTACGCGCTGCCGCTCGGCAGATGGGGAAAGTTGTTTGCGGGTTCTCTTGTGCGCCGCAAGTTGGCGCGGATGTTTGAATACCGGCATGAAACGACCCGGCGGATAATCGAGTCGGAACGGAGGCCAGCGGCGTTGCCTCGCGCGGCTGCGGATTCCGCGGGACGCTTCTAGAAAGCGCAATCGACATTCCCATTCGCTCGCCTCGGCCCGGGATCGATAACGTTCGCGGAAACTATTTATCGATGGCCAACCTTCTTCTGTTATTGCATCTGGCGTCCACGCTGTTCATGACCGGTCTGATCTGGTTTGTGCAAGCAGTTCACTATCCGCTGTTCGCCAGGGTGGGGCAGGCGGAATTCTCGGCTTACTCGGTTCGTCACCGATCGCTGACAACCTGGATCGTGGCGCCGGTGATGGTGATCGAAGCCGCTACGGGCGTCGGGCTGCTCGGGTTGCGGCCGGCTGAGGTTCCAGAGTGGAGTGTATGGATAGGGCTGGGGCTGCTGTTGACGGTCTGGATCTCCACGGCGCTCGTCCAAGTTCCTTGCCACGAGGCGCTCGGCCGATGCTTTGACGAAGCCGTGCATCGGCGGCTGGTCCGGTCCAATGCCCTCCGAACCGCGGCGTGGAGCTGCCGCGCGGGGCTGGTGCTGTGGATGACCGGTTTGTGCCTGCGCTGAACGGCACGGCAGTCGTCAACGTGCCCAGCGGCGCTTTAGATATTGGTGCCTCAGATGGTGGCGCAAAGGGACACGCCACGAATCATTCCATCCCGGGCAAATCCGCGGGCGGCTTGGAATCCAGGCCAGAAGGATCGCGTTCGATCGACGCGCGCAACGGGGTGGTTTTGTTCTCGATTTGCCCGCCGGTAGCGAGGAAGAACCGCTGGCCGATCAGACCGGCGTCGATATTGGTGACGGGATTGGCGTCGGCCGTGAAGCGGGCTTTGTCGAGCGGGATCCACTCTCCGGCTTTGGATTTGAGCCAGCCCTGGCCAAACGCCGCGCGCCGCTCCTTGGTGGTCGATATCTTGTTGCGGCGGAAGTCCTCGACGAAGGAGTACGTACCTTTCAGCAACTCCCCCTGGGTGATCGTGGAAAACGTCACCAGGTGTTTCCATGCCTTTTGTTCGGGCAGATAGAAATACCCGCTGTAGGCGGTGCGATCTTCCCCGTCAGGCTTGGCTGTGACGAGAAACCGATAGGTTTCGCCGATCCTCCAATCGTAATCGAAGAACGATTGCCCGCCGGTGCCTTCGCCCCCGAAGCGTTTGACCCGTACCGCGTCGTCCTGGTGGAGCAATTTCACCCGCCGTTGCTCGTCCACACGGTTCGGGTCGTCGCCGGCGGTAGGGTCCCACACCGAGAATAGAACCAGCTTCTTGCCATTGGCCAGCTCCTGAATGCCGAAATACCCCTTCCCCCAGCCGGCGGCCATGAAATAGGTCCCCTCGGCGGATTTCTCGATCGTCATCTCGTTATAAAAGGCGACTCCTTCCGGAGCCGAGTAGGCCAAATGCACCGACCGGCAGGCGATCCCTTTGAGACGCTCGTCGGCCAGCAAGGTGACCGGCACGAGCAGAACCGCAAAGAGGGCGAAAACTGCGCATCGCATGGGTGAGGATTCCCCGTGACCCTGAATAACGGCCGAATGATCGAACGTGCCCCCGACAGCACGACTCCGAGGTTCCATAGTAGCCACGGTTGGCAATCCCGTCGCCTCGTTTTCCGAATCGACTTCCACTCTTCACTCCGGTGGCGGCGCCAACGAGACCATACGCGAATCAGAGGAGAATCTCAGAAATCACGCGGCCGTGAACGTCGGTCAGCCGGCGGTCGATGCCGTTGTGCCGGTAGACCAGCCGTTCGTGATCGATCCCGAGCAAATGCAGGATCGTGGCGTGGACGTCGTAGCAATACGTCGGCCGCTCCCGGTCCAGCGGCTTGTAGCTCCATTCGTCGCTGGGGCCGTAGGTTGTGCCAGGTCGGATGCCGCCGCCGGCGAGCCAGTTGGTAAACACGAAAGGATTGTGGTCTCGCCCGGCGTTTCCCTGGTTGCACGGCATGCGTCCGAACTCGGTCGTCCACAGGACGATCGTATCTTCGAGCATTCCCCGCTGCTTGAGGTCCTGTATCAGGGCGGCGGCGCCGATCGCCATGCCGCGGCCCAAGGGACGATGGTCGCGGGCGACGTCTTCGTGGGAATCCCAGTTGCGACGGGGAAATCCATTGTCGGCGCCGCTCCAGACTTGGACGAAGCGGACCCCGCGCTCCAGCAGCCGCCGCGCGATCAGGCAGTTGCGGCCGAAATACTCGATCTCCTGGCGTTCTTCGATCTTGGGGCTGGGCGGGGTGACGGTATTCTCCGCGTCGAGGCCATAGAGGGCCAGAATGTGGGCCGGCTCGCGGCTCAAGTCCAGCATTTCCGGGGCGCTGGTTTGCATCCGGGCAGCCAGCTCATAGCTGCGAATCCGCGCTTCGAGCCGTGAATCGCCGGAACGCGAGGCGGCATGCTCTCGATTCAACGCATCGAGCACTGCCAGCCCACCGCGATCGCTCGTCGGCGTGACGTAGCTTCCCTTCGGCGGAAACAGATCGGCGATCGGGGTTTTTGCGCTAGGGCGGACCTGGGTCGCCTGGTGCTCTGCCGGAAGAAACCCCGCGGACCAGTTTTTGGCGCCATTGGGAGCGAAGCCCCGGGGGTCGGGCAGCACCACAAACGTCGGGAGATCGTCGTTCATGCTGCCTAGGCCGTAGCTGATCCAGGCGCCTGCGCTGGGGAAACCCGGCAGCGTGAAACCGGTCGCCTGCATAAACGTGGCGGGGCCGTGGACGTTGGACTTGGAGACCATCGAATGGATGAACGCGATGTCGTCCACGCAGTGTCCCAAGGGGGCGGCCGGCTCGGTGAGCATTTTTCCGCACTTTCCGTAGGCCTTCCAAGCAAACGGAGATTTCATGATGCGGTCGGGGGAGGACTGAAACAGCTCGACCTTTTCGCCGGGGTCGAACTTTTCGCCATGCCGCTGCTCCAAGAGAGGTTTGTAGTCCCACAAATCGCACTGGCTGGCAGCGCCCGACATGAAGAGCTGCACGACGCGCTTGGCCCGCGGCGGATGGTGGAGCGCCTGGGGTGCGCCCCGATTCCCAGATGCAGCCGCCGGTTGCTGCGCAAGCAAACCGTCCCGGCCGAACAGCGACGCTAACGCCACAGCACCGACTCCCTCCCCCAGATCGAAAAGAAAGCTTCGCCGCGAGGCGCGGCTTCGAGCATTACTGTGGGAGTGATTCATGCCAAATCGAGAATGGTTGAGGCGTCAGTCCACCAGGACGAACTCGTTGGTGTTGAAAATCACCCGGCAGGCGCTCGCCAGTCCATGGGTCGAGGCGTATTCGACCAGCGTCTTCCGTTCGCTTTCGTTCGGATTCCGCCCCAGAGCCTGCCGCCACGCCCAGCCGACTTGATCCGGCAAGGTATTTTCCGCGGCGACAGCGCGGGCGGCAAAATGCTCGCTCATCCGCACCATGAACGGGTTGTTCCAAAGGGCCAAAGACTGCAACGGAGTCAAGGTCTCGCTCCGTTTGGCGACCGCCAGCGACGAATCGGCGCAATCCAGGGTCGCCATAAACGGGTCGGGGACGCTGCGCACCAGAAATCGGTACACGCTGCGGCGGTGCGTGCGCGGGTCGTCGGGATCGTGGACCTCGTACAGGTAGTGAGGCGAATGGTCGTCGCGAAACTCGAAGGCATAAAACCCCGGTCCGCCCGCCGGCCCGTTGAGCTTGCCCGCCGCCGCCAGGACCGCATCGCGGATCGTCTCCGCTTCCAGTTTGCGTCGATTCATACGCCACAGGGCGATATTTCCGGCGTCCGCCTGTTCGCACTCCGCTCGTCCGGCCGACGACTGGCGGTAGGCGGCGCTAGTGCAAATCAACCGGTGGAGGCGTTTGATCGATTGCGGCTTTTCAATCCAGCGTCCGCCGTCGCGAAACTCAGCCGCCAGCCAGTCCAGCAGCTCCGGGTGCGAGGGGTTCGTTCCCATTCGGCCAAAGTCGTTGGGCGAATCGACCAGCCCCCGCCCAAAGTGATACTGCCAGACCCGATTGACGATCGAACGCCAGGTGAGCGGGTTGCGATTGTCGGCCAGCCAGCGGGCAAGCGCGGCGCGGCGGTCCCCTTCCATAGCGTTAGGCGGCAGGTCGAATTTCGCCGGAAGTTCGGGAATGTAGGCACAAGCGCCAGGCGCCGCGTCCGCCCCGGGTTGTTTTTCGCTGCCGCGGTGCAGCAAGGCGACTTTCCGCGGGATGCCCTTTGTCGGGGTGAACGATCCCGCCGGGGCAAAATCGGTCGCGGCTGCGTAGACCGTGCCACCTTGAAGAATCGCCTCAAGGGCAGCGGCGGTAGCGCGCTGTTCCGTTTCGACCGCTTCAAACTCCCTCAACAGGGGCCGATCGAGGACCTCCAGCAGCGATTTCTGTTGATCAAAGATTGACTCCCGTAGGTTGGCAATATCGTCCTGAAGCTGTTGGGGAAAGTGGCCGTCGACCAGATTGGCGCGCCCCCATCGGGGTGGGGCTTCGATCGAATCGAGCGCGGTCACAGCCGCGCTCGCGGCCAGGTTTTTTCCCTCCGTCGCTTCCACCTGCACTTCGGCGAGAGCAAAGTGATAGTCCCCCGTGCGCGGGGCCAACCGCGTGGCGGTTACACGGATATAGCGGGCCTGGACGTCGGCTTGGACGGAATAAGGCTCCGCCTTGGGATTCGGGAAATCCTCGGTCAAGCGCTCATCCAGCACCTTCACACCGGTTTTGAACGCCGGATCGTCGCAAGCTTCCAATTTGAAGCGACGGGGGAATCCAAATCCGGCGCCGATTCCGCCGAAGGTGTCGTGCGCCGGGATTAGTACGACGCGAGCAATGGACGAGCGTGTTCCCAAGTCCACTTGGACCCACTTCAACACGTCGTCTTTGGACTCAATCTGGCTGTGATAGCCAAAGGCCGGGCTGTCCGGAGCATCTACCGTGAGAGCTAACTGCACGGCGTCATCGCTCAGACGAGTAAGACTGCCTTGGGTGACTTCGTCGATCCGCTTCTCGAGCTCGCGGCGCCGTCGGTTAAGCTCCTCCAAGCGCCGCGCCGTCTTGCGCTGCCGGGAAAGCGTCTCGGCATCGAGGGGGTACGGCCGGTTCGCGCGATCCACACCTGCGAACACCGCTTGTAGGCCGTAGTAATCCTCCTGGGTGATCGGATCGAACTTGTGGTTGTGGCAACGCGCGCATTGCACGGTCATGCTGTTGAAGGTATTGATCGTGGTCGCAACCATATCGTCCCGGTCGAGATTTCGGGTGATGGATTTGTCCAAGGTTCCCTCGGCCACTTCGATCTGTCCCACAAAGTCGAAAGGACCGGCGGCGATGAATCCCGTAGCCACAATGCCATCGGTCGTGGCAGGAAACAGGACGTCGCCGGCGATCTGCTCCAAGACAAAGCGGGAGTACGGTTTGTCCTCGTTGAACGAGCGAATGACGTAATCGCGATACGGCCAGGCATGGGGCCGAATCTTGTCCTTGTCGAATCCGTGCGTATCGCCGTAGTGGACCACGTCGAGCCAATGTCTCCCCCACCGCTCGCCGTAGGCGGGAAGCCCCAAGAGCCGGTCGACCAGCTTTTCATACGCCGCCGGATCCGAGTCAGCAACAAATCGGTCCACCTCCTCGGGCGGGGGAGGCAATCCGAGCAGGTCGAAATAGAGCCGCCGGATCAGCGTTCGCCGGTCGGCGGGGGGGGAGGGAGTCAGCCGCCGCCGTTTCAATTCGGCGCCAATAAACGCGTCGATCGGATGGGCGGCGGCGGACGAGGAAGCGTCCGAGGGTATGGCTGGTGGTTGCAACGGGCGCAACGACCACCAGTCCGCGTTGATCGGTCGCCGATCGACAAGCTCCAGGCCCTCCGGCCAGCCCGCCCCAGCGGCAATCCAGTCGCGAATCGATTGGACTTCGGCCTCCGTCAGCGGAGAACCGGACTTCGGCATAGCGGGAGGGTCGCCGGTTATGTAGTCCAACAACAGGCTTTCGGCCGGGCGTTCGGGTACGACGGCTGGGCCGCTTTCGCCGCCGGCTAACAAGGATTTCCTCGTCGACAGGGACAGTCCCCCTTTCGGTTTCGCCCCCTCGTGGCAACGCACGCACCGTCGCTCGAAAACCAATGCGACGCGCTCTCGAAACAGATCTTCCGCCTGCGCCGGCAAAGCCGAACTTCCCGCCGCCAAGAGTAAAGCACAGCAGTAGAATCGCATGCAATTCCGTCCCCGGACTGGCGAAACGCCCAATCGACGACCGACAAGACCAGCAATCGACTGGATTAGTGTATTCTCGCCCGCCGCGATTTTCACCTGATTTTTTCAATTCCGCGTGGCGCCGCAGAGCCGAACCAGTGGATACGCCGAACTCGGGCCTGCAACTAGAAAGCCATCGCGGCGGGTCTCAATTCTTACTGCCACGGCCGACCGATTCGCTCACCTCAGGTGCGGCGCCAGCCGTCGCCAGCGCCTTTGCCGGTGGCGGTAAAAGAAGCATGCAAACAGCCACACGACCGGAGTGAGCCAACCAGCTTCGATAGTGACATCGTCGCTGTAAACGCAGACATCAGGTTCTGATTCCCGCACTCGAATCAGATGGTCCCAATGCCTGATGAGCGGGTCTGTTTCACGCGACTGAATTTCACGCTCGATGCTATCCACTCGCTCGAAGTGGATCGACCGCGTGCCGAGGGGGATCACGCCGAACAAATAGCTGCGGCAGCGAATCGTCTCCTGCGGCGGCCAAAGGTCGGGAAGCTTCTCGCCGCGAGCTGGCCGAATGGAAACAACCGGCCAAGCCACATTGTGCAGCAGGGCGCTTGTTCGCACGGCATTCCAAGCCTGTGCGGCTGAACATCCCAAACGTGTTTGCACATGTACTCGCATGACAAGATCCAAGGCCAGCGGCTCATCGGAAACGCCCAGCGTTGGCAAGCGTCAGGAAAGAAGGAATGTTACCCAGACTTACCTCGCTAGGGTAAATCAGGGGGTGCGTCTGTCGTCTAATAGGAATCGATCCACACATTCGTGACCTGAACCACCGATGTGCCAAACCCGCGCGCCATGTGCGAATTAGCACTCTAGCGTACTCGACCATGCACACGTTATCATCGCCGCCATTCGCAGCGGAAGTGCGAAATTCCCCGTTGAAAAGCGGCTCTTTGATCCACCAGCCGTAAGCCTGAAGCGGCGGCGATTCGCATGGCACAACGATTGCAAATCGAGGCCCCACCGTTCGCTCGTCCAGTCGATCACCTATCTCGTGCGAAGCCAAGCGCTTTGTTAGCGGAGACGACCTGCATGGAAAAATGGAGCCTGTTTCCCCCCTTCCGCCGCGCGCCCCGTTCGCGTTGGCGGCGGTTCGCTCCGTTGGCGTTGTTGGCACTGTTAGCGCTGGGGGGATGCGAACGTCGCGTGGAACTGCAATATTCCTCCTCCACCGCGGTCGCCCAGCTCGATCCGCCATTTCAGCAAGTTGTCGTCAAAGAGTTGCAAGAACGGTGCGGTACGCCGGCGCTGCCCAAGCTCTTGGGAGAGGAGGTGGACGCGGCGCAGCTTCAGCACGGCGAAGCGGTCTACCGCCGTTATTGCCAGCAGTGCCACGGAGTGACTGGCGACGGAAACGGACCAGCCGCGGAGTATCTGGAGCCGC
>JALHPA010000061.1:0-419 GCA_022842745.1 Pirellulales bacterium | reverse complement strand
TCTTCAAATTCACCTCCACTCCCTACGGTGCGAAGCCGTTGCGGGAGGATCTGTTAAAAACGATCCAACGAGGGATCACCGGCACCTCGATGCCGTCGTTTCGGTTGCTTCCGGAGCGGGATCTTCAAGCGGTGGTTTCCTACGTGTTGGCGTTGACCCGGCGAGGAGAATTGGAGAACAAACTCGTTGAACTGGCGGAAAACGCCACCGAGGTCTCGGAGCTAACGCCCGAGGAAATCGGCGACCAGGTCAACGCCGTGCTTGCCGCCTGGACCCGCGCCCGCAACGAGGTCGTCGAGCCGGCAACGAAAATGCCCCCGATCACCGCCGAGACGATTGCCGCGGGGGCGGATATTTTTCAAAAGCGAGAGTGCTACAAGTGCCACGGGCGCGGCGGACGGGGCGGAATCGCTAGCGGA